>VHCZ01000113.1 GCA_016871535.1 Verrucomicrobiota bacterium | reverse complement strand
CGGCGCAACCCGAAGGGCGGCAGTTCTTTTTCGCCAGACTTCGTTGCTTGCTCCTTACAGATCCACTTCGGGATATGCTCGTCGCTCGCGCCTCGTCTGGCCGAAAAATCCCTTGCCGCGAACGTGAGCGTATTTATGAAATGGACCACTTAGTAACGCTCCTCTTCGCGGGCCAGCAGCACCAAATTAGGCAGAACCTTGTCTCCGAAGATTCTTCGCCGCCGCGCCGCCGCGTCAGGCCAGCGAACCGGTTTCTTTCGCCAGCGCGACCCTTGGAGGCTCTCTTCCAACTCATGGACACCGGCGAGGAATTTGCGGCGTTCACGAGCCGGCAGCGACTTTACCTTTTCAAGCAACTCGTTCGCACTCATGATGGCAGTATAGCCAGGCGGGTGTTGGGAGCAAGCCAGCGTGAACGACGTGACAGAGATGGTGTTTGAGTCTTAGGCCGCCTTCGTTGCTCCGAACTGATATGCCCGGCGCCCGGCTTTGTCTTTGCGGGGGCCGCTCTTGACCTTGATTCCGTGAGGATCATGATCGCTCCATGAAACGCCCCGTCGAGTTCCAACGCGTTCAAGTGGCCTTCGTGGTGGTCGTCTCGCTGCTTTTGTTGCTCGCCGCGGCGTTGGAGGAACCTGTCACGACAGTCCGGTTTCGACTGCTTGCCGCATCGGGCCAACAGACGCCCTCGATGGTCTGCATTACCAGTGCCGAGGACAAAGCGCACAGACCGCAGTGCGGACCTTTACAGAAGGAAACAAAGAGAACAAAGAACCCTGTTGCCTTTGTGTGACCTATGCAGGCGAACGCTGGCCCATTGTTGGATTGGGTGCTGCGAAAGCATCCGGACACGCCAAAAGGCCGCGCCAAGCAATGGATTCTGGCGGGGCGCGTGAGCGTCAACGGCGTTGTCCTTCGCAAACCTCATCAAACCATCCCGGACCCCGGTGATGCGCTGGAATTGCTGGATCGAAGCGTGACCACCTTGGCGTGCGCTTCCGGTTGGAAGATTCATCCCCGCGTTTCCTTGCTTTACCTGGACACTTCCTTCGCCATCGTGAACAAGGGGCCGGGCCTCATTTCCGTGCCGGCGCCGAATTGCGGCATTTCCGCGCTGAGCATCCTGGCCGACTTCCTGGCGGGCAAACTCAAAGCCCAGGACCGAGGTGTCGCCGGAAGGTCGCTGCCAACGGCGTTTCGACGGCTGAAGCCGTTGCCGGTCCATCGCCTCGACCAATACACCAGCGGCGCCTTTTGCATGGCCACCAGCGTGGCGGCGCGGCGCCACCTCATCGAGCAGCTCAAGGCGCGCACCATGAAGCGGGAATATGTGGCCTGGGTGGAAGGCCGTTCCAGCGCGTCCAGAGGCACGTGGCGGCACTGGCTGCTATTGAGCAAGGACGAACTTCACCAGCGCGTCCTTTTGGAAGCGCCGGCAAAAGCCGCCGGGGCCGACGCCAGCGAAGCGATCACCCACTACGAAGTCATCGCGGAGTATCCGCTGGCCGGCGGCAAAGGCTTCGTCACGAAATTGCGGCTTCGTCTGGAGACCGGCCGAAAGCATCAGATTCGCGCGCAGGCGGCGCACGCCGGACTTCCGTTGATCGGCGACCGCACGTACCATCCGGCGTATCGCGGACAAGACCGCGTGAAGCCTTTGATCGATTTTCCGCGTCAGGCCTTGCACGCGGAAATCCTCGAGCTCGAACATCCGGAAAAGCCCGGCCAGTGTATGGCCTGGACCGCTGAGTTGCCCAAAGACCTTCGGCAACTTCAAAACGCGTTATCGCGAAACCGATACATCAAACCCTGAGCGTGAGGCGTCTGATTTCACCGCGGGCCGCGGTTGGCCTGATCGCGATGTTGGCCTTATCAGGCGGCTGCGATCCAAAATCTCCCGCGCCCCGGTCCTTGAACGGCCAGGCGCTGGCTGAAATCGCCTGTGCGCGGTGCCATCCGAGTCCGTCTCCGTCTTTCCTGCCTCGCGAGGAATGGCCTTACTTGCTCGCGTGGATGGGGAACTACCTGGGTTATTCCGCTCCCCCTGACATCGAGCTGCACCCGCTCCTGGTGGATCGCACTCTGGTTCCGCCCAAGCCGCTCGTCACGCGCGAGGAGTTTGACGCGATCCGCGCCTATTTCCTGGACCGGGCGTCCGGTCAGTACCAGGAACCGGAACTGAAGCCGAAACCCGCGGCGTCACCGTTGTTTGAACCCTTGCCCTTTGCGATTCCGGCTTCGGTGATCACGCTGGCCTGGATTGATCCATCGGATCAGACGCTTGTGATTGGATCGTCCCGTCCGGCGGAATTTCGGATTCTGGAGCGCGGCCAGACCACGGCGATCGAAGTGCATTCGGAGCCGATCGCTTACGAGCGCGTTGGCCCGGTGCGGCGCGTGGCGTTGATGGGCCACTTCGGACGGGACTTCCGCCTGGGTCGAATCGTGGATTTTGGGTTGCGCGAGGGAATTCAGCAGACCGTCGTGGACAACCACGCGCGCATCACGGCGCATCGCACCGCCGATCTGGATGGAGACGGCAAGGACGATTTATTCGTCTGCGGCTTCGGCGATTACCCGGTGGGACGCGTGGGGCTCTGGTGGGGGGGCGGAGAAACTCTGCAGGAGAATGTCTTGTTCGAGGAACCGGGCTCCACCTGGGGCGACGTCGCGGATTTTGACGGCGACGGCGACTTGGATGTCATGATTGCCGTCGCGAACGCCCGGCCGCGTCTGCTCGCGTTCGTCAATGAAGGCCCGCGCCGCTTCGTGCCGCGCGTGATTGTCGGGAGGCCGGTGGGTTGGGGTTACAACCGGTGTTTAATCGTTGATTGGGACAACGACGGCAAACCCGATCTGGTCGAATTGGCCGGGAACAACCTCGAACTCCGGGGCCGGCCTCTCAAGGCCCATTACGGAGTGCGGGTTCTGCGCAATGAAGGAGATTGGAAATTCGCCGAAGTTTTGTTCGAGCGGCTCGACGGTGCGATGGACGTCGCAGCGGGCGACTTTGACGGCAATGGCCGCATCGATCTCGCCGCAACTGCATTCTACCCGGACTGGCGTTCCACGATCCCGACGACTTTTCTGCTTCTCATGCAACGAACCGACGGCACGGTCGAGCGCGCCGGCCTCGAGGACCGCTATTGGAATCGCTGGATACGGGTGGGTGCCGGAGACGCAGACGGCGATGGCGACACGGACCTGATCTTGGGCGCAGCCCAGGTGCCGATGGCGATTCCCGCCGAGCATCTCGCCCGTTACGAAGAATTTCTCAAGGAGAAAGCGAGCGTGTTGCTGCTCCGGAATCGGAGCGTGCCTTGACCGGAAATTTTTTGTGGCCCCCGATGAGCCACGAATCTCGAAATTTCCCGTGCGGTAGCGGCATGAACGCGGCGTTCCTCTGCGCGCTTGAACCTTAATCCGACGGTTGGAGAGCCCAAAAAAAACGAATAAAGGAATTCCTGAAGCCGGCCCCGTCGGAAGTCAGTGCGTCATCAAGAAGAACACCAGATTGATGCCCAAAGGATAGGCGATCTTCTCGGAGTAGCGGTTGAAATAGAGATCGTTTTCCCCTTCCCGCTCCCAGCCATCGCTCACGTCGCTGTTGTGAATCGCCAGGATCATGATGCGCCCGGCGTCGTCGAGCAGCGCGCGGACGTGCATTTCCTCCCACCCCTCGCCGCGCGAAACCCGCTGCGGCGGTGATTGCGGATCGTCCGGGTCGTGGCCTTCGTTCCAGAACTGCATCGTCGGCACGCGCAGCCGGAACATCGGGCCCTGCAGATTGAAAACGCAGTGAAAGACCGGATGCTCGATCTCCAGATCCGTCCAGGACCGGTTCGGCAGAACGCGCTCGACCTGTCCGGCAAATCCGTCCCATTCCTGCGTGCCCCAAAAGTCGTTCACAAAGAGCGCGCCGCCGCAGGCCAGATACCGGCGAAGGATCGCGACTTCCTCATCGCTCAAGCGCATGTAACCCGCGTGCTCCAGGTAAAGGAGCGGATAATCGAACAGCGCCGGGTCGGTCAGCTTGAGCACGCGTGCGTCGGGATCGGTTCGGATCGAGGTCAATTGCTGAAGGCGAAACGAGAGATTCAGGTCGGCGTCGGGATAATCCACCCACCAACCGAGCCGGCGTCCGATACCCGCGCGCGGGCTGGCCGCCGCATCCGATTGGAAGATGACACGCGCAAACGTGAACACGTCCCGCTCGAAGCCGGGGGGATTGGTCCAGGCGGGCGTGTCGGTGCTATGGAAACCGGTTTCGCGAGCCGTGCGGACCGTGTCCTCATCGATCACTGCCCCGCCTTCGATGCGGATGAATCGGCCCGATTCAGAACTTCGCGGACTCGACCCGGACCGCGGCTGGAATTGCGCCAGGCAAATCCCGGCCGTCAAGACCGCGGTTGTCATCCAAAGGCTGGACATTTTTCTCGTCATCGTCACTCGATCATCCGTCCGCAGAATCCGCAATATTCTGGGGAGCGCACGCGCCCTCGCGTGCTGCTTGCGGCGCCTCGCCGCAAATCTGGCACCGGCTGCGCTAAGCGAACTGTCGGGCCAGCCAACGCCCAACCCATCGGCGAGGCGCCGATGGGAACACGCGCGTTTGCTCCAATATCCGGGCCAAGCCTGCCCGGTCAGCGCCATTTGTCCAACGAAACGATTGGCGACTCGCTCCTTGCGGCCATCTGGGTTCAAGCGTAATTTCGTGCCATGAGCTATCGGACAGTTGAAGTCGAAATTGACCACGGCCGCATTTCACCGAAGGGTGCGGAAGCCTTGCCAGAGAAAGCGTCCGGCCTGCTCACCATTCTGAATCCGCCGCCACTTTCGCAGCCGCGCCCCATCGGCTTGGCCAAAGGCCACTTTACCGTCCCCGATGACTTCAATGCCCCCTTGCCGGAAGACGTGCTGCGCACGTTTGAAGGCAAATGAGGATTCTGCTGGATACCTGCGAATTCCTCTGGCTCGTGACCGGCGACGCCAAATTGTCCATGGCAGCCGTATCCGCAGTGCGCGATCCCCAGAACCAGGTGTTTTTGAGCGCCGTCTCGTTCTGGGAAATCTCCCTCAAACACAGCCTCGGCAAACTCCCATTGCCGCAACCACCCGCGCAGTTTGTCCCGCTGCAACGCGAAAAGCATCTCATCGCGCCGCTGGCATTGGATGAAGCTGCCGTTGGCCAGTTGAGCGGATTACCGCCGCTGCATCGCGATCCCTTCGACCGAATGTTGATCTGTCAGGCGTTAGCTCATGGGCTGACGTTCGCTTCGTCCGACTCGCTCGCAAGGCAATATGCAGTGGCGTTGCTTGTTCTGAGTGCATTCTTTTTTTCCAAAAAGTGGCCCAGGGCGGAACTGGACGGATTATTCGCACTCGAAACAACTTCGAGGAAGGTGATTTTACCCGTTTGGAAGGATGTTTCGGAGGATGAGGTTCGAAAATATTCACCAGTTCTGGCAGGGCGCTATGCCGCCAAAGCTTCTGATGGAGTCGATTCGATTGTGGCCCAGATCAAGCAGGCGGTCCAGGCCGCTGACCGTGCGCGCGAAATCTCTTCACTGGATGCGGCAATGAGCCGAATTAAGAAACTCGACCAAACCTTAAAGGAAAAGGCCGATTCCGAAACCTTTTTGGCGACTCCCAAAGGTGCGGTCGCGGTAGAACAACAATTTGCCGCGTTGCGTCAGGCCCTTGAATCGACGGTACTGACACTTAATTCCAGCGCAACCGCGCTCGCACTGAAACTCCACATAACTCAACAAGGGTTTTTTATTCGTTGTTCGAATGCTCTCGACCTTCACTTTCGCACGAAGGATCTGTATATCAACTCAGCATCCGACTGTAGCCTGTTGATTGACTTATCTTGTCCACAATTCGACGACGCGGGTAACTGGGAGAGTGCAAGAAAGCTCACGGCATTCGAATTCAAGCCGGTCTTACGCAACTCCGGATTGATTTGGGCCAACACCACCGGGATGCAGCTTTTTGGGAACGACGATCTGGTCGCATACTTGCTTGATGTGGTCGTCGACGGATTCGAGAGGCTGAACAATCGCAGGTAGTCACGTAGCCCTGATTGTCGCAGTTGTGGCGAAAACCTTAAATACTTCAGGACTTCTCCCTTCGGCCACGTGCATGGCAGCTGTGCATATTCGCAAGATCATGAAGAAAGTCGTTCGCGTCGCGGAAACGTTTCCCGCGTGTCCCAATGGCCAGACTCGCAGCATTACCCGCGAAACAGCGCGCGCTGAGGCAATCGAGAGGATCAGTTGCGCCTGGAGCAACCGGTGAACGCGCAAGGCCGAGCCGAAAGAAGTTTTAATTCCCGGCGAGCAATTAAAGGATGGAGGCCTATCCCTTAATTGTGCAGCGCCAAATTGAAGGTTCGGTCCGGGGTTGACGATGCGCCCGTGCTATTTCCCTTCCGCCCATTTCCGAAACGTCGTCTCATTATAGAGCCATTCTGTGAGCCGTTGATAACCTTCCGTCAGGGGATGACTCGCATCGGCGTAGAGTTGAGACGGCAGGACCTCCGGCACGACATGAGCCACGCGATTCTTGGCCAGCCAATCCGCGATGGTATCCCGAATCCGCCGAAACGCGGGGCGATTTTCCTCCGTCATGATGTGTGCGTTGAACGGGCCCAGCACCACGAGAACGTCGTTGCCGCGCGATTGCAGGAGTCCCGCCAATCGTTGAAAGGCCGCCCATTGCAGGGATTGATTCAGTTCGACCCACTCGAAGCGCGTCGAACCCTGTCCGGTCGTGGACCACGGTTTGTGGCGCGGACTGTCCGGGCCGCGTTCGGGATCGACGGCGGGTTCCTCCGGGAGTTTGAACGTGATCTGCGCGAACGGATTCTTATACGCGTTCGGATGCCGCGGGGGATCGCTGCCGTCTTCCTCAAGCGTCCAGGCCAGGAGGTTCTTTTGCCCGAAGTAAGCGCTCTGCAAATGGGTGGCCCATTGCGAGAAGGTGAAATTCCGTTCCACAATCGCCGCGAGGCGCTGGTTCAAGTCCGCTTTGTAGCTGGGAATGCGCGGTGAAAATTGCGGCACGAGATCGGCGTGGTTGAAGCGTTCCTCCTTCGTCGTGTTCAGGTCCGCTTTGGGACTCGTCATCCAAAGGACATTACAGTGCAGAAGGACTTTCCGATTGCGCAACGGCGCGCCGTGGTACCGGATCAGCCCCTCCAGCGCGAGCGGAAACATGCCGTTCACCCCGGCGTTCACGAACTTTCCGGGCTGGCCGGACTGTTCGTTGAGGAAATGCGACAGCGTGCCGTCGGGCCGGACGTATTCGCCCCAGATGACCGAGTCGCCGATGACGCCGATGTTCGTCGGGGCGAGCAATTGCAGCCGGCGTTCGTAGAGCCAGTAATCTTTGCTCAAAGCGTATGGGATGCGAAAATCGCGGCCCGGTTCAAAGCGCTCGACTGTTTTCCACAGCGCCGGCGTCAGCGCCGTGACGATTGCGAGGATGGTGAAAGCCGCCGCCCAATGCCGCACATTGAGCCGCATTTCATTCACGAACGGCGTCTCCGGTAGCTCAGGTATTGACATTCAAAACTGGAAATAGATGAACGCCCCGCCGCCGGACGCGCCGAGGCACAAATACAAAAGCATCAACACCGCCACGCTCACCCGAGCGAACCCGGTTTGCAGCAGATGCCGAAAGCGCGATTCGTAACAGAACTGGTAGAGCCAGATCAACGCGACCAGTCCGATCATCAGCGCGGGAATTTGGGGATCTTGCCACGCCGCCGTCACGATGCGGTGGACGATCAAAAGCGCTTCCGGGAGCGATTCGGCGCGGAAGAAAATCCAGGTGACACTCACGAAGGCGAACACGCCGAGTTGTTTCAACAGCTTCGGCACCTGCGTTCGGTAGAATTCGGACCGCTCCAGTTCGCGGGTGATCATCACGCCCAGGGCATGGAGCGTTCCCCAAATCACAAACGTCCACGCCGCGCCGTGCCAGATGCCGGAAATGAAGAAAGTCAGGAACAGGTTCCGGTACATCCGAAACGTCCCGTCCCGTTTTCCGCCCAACGGAATATAGACGTAATCGCGGAACCACGTGGAAAGACTGATGTGCCAGCGCGCCCAGAAATCCCCCAACCCCGTCGCGAGATAGGGATTGTTGAAATTCAAAATGAGATTAAAGCCCATGAATTTCGCGACGCCGCGCGCCATGTCCGTGTAACCGCTGAAGTCGAAGAAGATTTGCCAGCCGAAAGCGACCGTCGCGAGGATCAGCGCCGGCGCGCCATGCGCTCCGGGATTGTCGTACACGCGCTCGACGTAGAACGAGAGGTAATTCGCGAGCGCCAGTTTCTTGAACAAGCCCACCAGAAACAACGAAGCGCCGTCGGTGAAATTCCGGAGACGAACTGCCGGGAACTGGCGAAATTGCGGGAGCAGATGTTTGGCCCGCTCGATCGGCCCGGCCATGAGTTGGGGGAAAAAGCAAACGAACGTGGCGAAACGGAGGAAGTTTCGTTCCCGCTCCACGTTGCCGAAATAGAAATCAATCGTGTAACTCAGAGACTGGAACGTGAAGAAGGAGATTCCGACCGGCAGCAAGTACTCGAACCCGAACGGCATGAGCGTCGAGGGATCGGGCAATCTCACCGCGAGAGGAAGCGAGCTGAAGACGGCGTTGAGATTCTCGACGACGAAACGCGCATACTTGAAGAAGAGCAGCAGAGCGAGATTATTGACCAGGCTGATCAAGAGCCAGATACGACGGCTGCTGAAGAGCGCGCCCAGCGCCATCA
Source organism: Verrucomicrobiota bacterium (assembly GCA_016871535.1). Lineage (NCBI taxonomy): Bacteria > Pseudomonadati > Verrucomicrobiota > Verrucomicrobiota bacterium. The sequence continues at coordinate 9,612 of VHCZ01000113.1, read as the reverse complement.
GAAACACCAGCGCTCCGAGCGCCGTCAGCGCGGGCCGCAACGTGGCCGAGCCGAACAGCGCCGTTCCCAGGCAAACCGCCGTGGCGGATGAAGCGCCCGCAAAAGCCCACTTCAACACGCGGTCGTCAAACTTCAGCCGGGTCAGGCGCGCGAGCGGGTCAACGGTTTGGCCTTCACGCGGGCACCGCTCCATGAGGGCGACGAGGCTGAAATCGAGCAAGGTGGAATAGACGACCAGGAACAGGTAGTACGGATTCCACCAGCCGTAGAAAAAATACGAAGCGATCGTCAGCCACGGGAGCCAGAGCCGCGTCTTCCGCAGCGCGAAGAAGACGGGCAGCACGATGAGCAGGAAGACCAGAAACGGCCAGGTGTGAAAAAGCATGCTATGGTTCTTGCGAAGTCATCGAGCGGACGGATGCTAGTTTCCGGTGCGACGGCGCTCAACCCCAAAGGAGATCAGCACGGGGAGGCCGTCATTCGGTTCGCTGAGCGGCGTGGCACTCGCTCGTAGAAGAAATCCACGTCACCGGTCAAACGGGCGTAACCGTGGAAGATGACCGCCTCGCCACCGACGATGACGTATCGCACCGCGTGTTGATGCAGCAGGGCGATGAACTCGCGCGTGTCGGCGGAAAAATGCGCGGTCTCTATTTTTTCCGGTGGCATGCGCGCACATCCGGAGCGGCGTCTCCATAAACCCGGCGTTTCAACTCGCGGGCTATTCGCTGCCGCTCGACTGGCGAAAGCTCGGTGTGCTGGCGGACATCCCATTCGTCTGCGGCTTTGAAGTTGCGCGCTTTGTGAACGATTCGTTCCATGGAAAGAAGGCTGCCAGAACGGCGCGGATCCGGCAATTCAGCTCAGAGGAAGAAGGGAAACGCGCCCATACAGCCAGACCTCCGCAGGAATCAAGGTTGTAAAGCGCTATCCAGACAGAATAAGAATTCCTTTGAAAGCGCTTGCGCAGATTTCGGAAACTACCGTCTGCCGTCTTTATGAAGCCAAATCCAACGGTGAGTGGTCCTCAATCGCTCCTGCTGAAGCGAGCCATCTCCTTCACATCAACCACCGCAGCCATGCTTCTCGCGGTCCTTTGCGCGTCAGCCGCGAGCAATGTGATGATCTGGGACACGGGATCGCGCTTTGCGGACAGGGTTGAGCTAGCGAATAAAACCGGGTGGAAACTCGTGCCCAGGGACCTCCTGACCCTCGAAGCCGACCCGGCCAAGGCCAGTTCAGACCCCGGATATTACGGCCGGGAATACTCCTTCAAAGGCGACGCCGTCGTGGAGAATCACCGTTTGCTCGCGGTCTTTTGGTCGGCCAAGGGGCGAGTCGTTGTTTTCTCGAAAGCGGATCCTGGCACGCCAGCGGGCGGATCGCTGTCGAACGCAGCGGCCTTCAATCGGGTTGCCGAATTGGTCCCGCTTCAAGGAAGCACTCAGCCCGCGAACATCAACCGCCTCGAGATCGTGAGGAACGGCGGCGATCAGGCGGTGATCAAAGCCGCTTTCACCACCCTGGGATCAACGGATCTGTCGGCCACGTTCGCCATGGACCGGACCGAGATCGTGGAAATTCAGCCTGCCCAGGGCCTGAAGGACTTCCGATTGGCCGGTCAGATTGAGTATGGCGTCGCGCCGAGCTTCATCGGCGACGATCTGATCGTTGGCCCGGCGGATTATCCCTCCGCTCATTCGCTTTGTGTTTCTGCGGAGAGCTTTTTCCTGGGTCTGTTGAAGGGCGGCGACAGCATGCTGGTGATGACATGGTCGAAGGGAAAGCAGCAACTGAAACTCACTTTGGGCGCGGTTCAAGACGGCAAGCGGCTCGCGGATGCGATTGAGTTTGATAGCGGCGGCCAGAGCTTTTATCTGGCCGCACTGAGTGCTCCGGGCATCTGGCATCGGGAAGAATTAAAGCCGGTTCACCTGGAGAAAGACGTAGCGAGCGCGTGGAAAAAGCCGTTCCCGGCCAAATGGAAAACGCAGCTTTTGGAAGCCGGAGTGAAAACCTCTTTCGCCTTCCGGGAATCCAAAGGCCAGATCTGGCGCGGTGTGCCCGGCTCGTACAACTATCCGGTCTGGTTCAATGGCGACACCGCGTTCTTTCACCTGAGCAAAAAAATCCCGCCGAAGGGCGAAGCCTTGGTTTATTTTTTGGAAGGACAGGACACGCCTCCCTTGATCCCCACCCCGGTGGACATCCTGAAAGCCACGCTGGGCCGGCAAACGTCGGACTCCATCCTCGACGTGGCCGGACGCAAGCTCCGCACTCACCATCGCCGGCGCGACGGCCAGGTGCATCGCGCCTGCACTTGCGGCTATACCGAAGCGATCCAGGTCGTGTTCGAGTCGGGCGAGGAGGTCCAGAAGAAGCAGTTCATTGCCGAAGCCATCGACGACATGATTTATTTTGTCCGGCAACATCTCGAACGCATCGACGAGTACCGAAAATTCTCCGCCGAAATGACCCGGTTCCTGCAAACCCAAGGGAACTCCCCTCCCGAACTGAAGCCGTTCCTGGAAAACCTGGACGCGATCGTCCAGCAAATTCCCCAAGAATACGAAGTGCAAAAGGAGAATATGAAGTCGCTGGCGCACGCCGAGGAATTGACTCGCCAAACGATGAGCCTGACGAGGAAGAAGGATCCGAACAACCTGAAGGCTTACCTGGAACTCCTCAAAGACTGGAGGGCCATGGGCGGCGCCCAGGATTATGTGGTCGCGCAATGCCACACGATCACCCGGAAATTGTTCCAGGAAGCGGCGCGCGCGTGCCTCGAACAACCCAGGGCCGTCGAGTTGGCGAAGGAAATCAGGGCTCGCTGCCGCCAGATTCTGCGAAATCCGGACGGGTATGAGATTTGGGCGGATTATTGATCGCCATGATTCGAGGCGTTATTCGTTACAACGTTAAATCGTTAAATCGGTTAAATGAGTTGAATCGGCAAGCGGGTGAAGAGGCGGCGAAGCCTGACGAACCTCAACCGAGAGTTGTATGAAAGAATTTGTCAGAACTGTTTTGTTGTTGTCCCTGGTCCTTGCGCTGGTGAACGGGTGCGGGCGTGAAACGCCGGAGGCTCGTTCGCAAACTCAAGCTGGCGGCGATAAGCCGGCGCCAGCGAATCTCGCGGCGCCAGCGGCAGATTCGGCCAAGACTGCGCCGGACTCCAAATCGGAAACGGTTCTCATCCCGGCCGGTCGCTTCACGATGGGCGACAAAAACGAGGTCGATTCACCGCCGCACGAAGTTTCGGTCAGCGCGTTCTACATGGACAAATTCCTTGTGACTCAGGAGCAATTCCAGAGAGTCATGGGCTCGAATCCATCGCGCTGGAAAGGAGACAAGAATCCCGTCGAGCAGGTGCGCTGGTCCGATGCGGTCCGATTCTGCAACAAGCGATCCGAGTTAGAGGGCCTTCAGCCTTGCTACGACACCAATACCTGGCAGTGCAACTTCGACGCCAATGGCTACCGGTTGCCCACGGAAGCGGAGTGGGAGTACGCCTGCCGGGCGGGAACCACGACGGCTTATTTCTTCGGCGACAATTCCGCGAAGCTCGGAGATTACGCCTGGATCGAAAAGAATTCCAGCGGCCGCCCCAGGCCCGTTGGCCAGAAGCAGCCGAATCCCTGGGGGCTTTACGACATCTGCGGCAACGTCTGGGAATGGTGCAACGACTTCTACAAGGTGGATTATTACGCGGAGTCGCCCAAACAGGATCCGAGAGGCCCGCAGACCGGGGAAAACAAGGTGCTTCGCGGCGGAGCCTGGCGATTCGGCGACGAGAGCGCGCGCTCCGGATATCGCTACAACGAGAATCCGGGTTACTCGGACGTATGCTTCGGCTACGACATCTACGGCTTCCGCTGCGTGCGAAAAGCGTCCGGCGACGCGGCGCGCTGATTAGAAGCCGTGCATTTCAGTCGAAGGCAGGGCTGCGCTGCCGCGCAGCCGTGATGTTCCGTTTTCGATTCCATTCTGACTCAACGAAAGGAAGGCTGCGCGGCGTATCCATTTAGCGTAGCGCAGATTTTCAATCTGCCGTATCGCAGGATTGCATCCTGCGTGGCGCTGGCAGGTTTGGGCGCGGTCGAATAAGCCGACGCGCTGCCGATTGCAAGTCGGCGATACAGCAGAGTGCAACTCTACGCTACGGGCAGGCAGCGCAGCCCTGCCCGGGCTTCATTGCACCACGCGGTAGAACCGCTGCGGCCCGCCGGGAGCGACGCTAAACGGGCTGACGGCATTCGGCACATCGGTCCATTGCCCTGGCAGCACGGGAGAAGATTGCAGTCTTCCGCCGCCGGTCCACTCCAGAACGAGATTACCGCCCTGGATGCGATACCCGGTAAACTTCGGCGCCGGGCTGCCTGCTCCGGGATTCACAATAACAGGCACGGGTCGGGAACCCACGATGTCCCCCACGTCATCCGTGAGCCGCGCGGTGATGTTGTTCGTCCCCGTTGGCGCGTTCTGCCAGGTGAAATTGTACGGGCTGGCGGCTGACTCGCCGATCTTGGCCGCGCCACTGAAGAATTCCACTTTGGTGATCACTCGCGTCGTCTGCGAAATCGTGACGGAAACAGGAATATTGGCTCCCGCGTCAAACTGCGCGTTCGCCTCCGGAGAAGCAATGGCCAGCGCCGGCAACGCCGGCGATCCGGCTCGCGTTTCAGGCGGACCAAACGGGCCGTAGTCGTTCGGGTTGAACGCCGGGTCCGTTGTGATGACAAATTTGTCGAAGTGCGCATTGTTCTCGCGGCGGCCGAGTCCGACGATGTGCGGGCCGGCGGTATTGACGATGAAGGTGTACTGGCCGCCGCCGTCCTGCGGGGCGCTGCGCCAGACGAAATCCTGTTGGTTCCCAAACCCGGACAGGCTGGCTTGGTTGGCGGTCGCCCGATTTGCCGGGCGCGCGCCGTCGATCCAGAACCACGACGAGTCGGAGCTGCCGTCATTGCCACTGGCGCGATACCAAAGGATGTTGGTGCCGGTTTTGGTGAAATTGAGATCATATTCGAGTTGCGTCGCGGTCTCGCTCCCGCCCGTGGGAACCACCACCGAAATCCCGCCAGAAGGATTGCCTCGCGAGTTGTTTTCGACCCAAAGGTTGTCGAGATTTCGGTCGTAAGCTTCCGCTTCGAACACCAGCAACCCGTCCGCGCCTTGTGGTTGCAGCGCGCCCAGGCTGTAAAACTTCGCGGTGCCATTCACGATCGCGTTCGGCGTAGCCGCCTGATCGGTCACGCGCGACACGGTGACGGTGTACTTTGTGCCGACCGTTTGGGCGCCGGTCGCGAGCATGACGCTTCGCTGCCCAGGCAAGACCGTGGCCGAAGTGACCGATAACGCGCCGGGGGAGCCGGTGATTTGATAATTGGCCGCGTTCCCGGCGCTCGTGGCATTCAACGGTTCGGAAAAGCGCAAGGTCACGCGATTCTGCAAAGCCAGTCCGGTGGCCGCCAACAATTCCGGGGGCGTCGTTTCTGGCGTCACCGTCACCGTCGCCTCATCGGAATATTTCGTGACTCCGCTGCTGCTGACTTTCAAACGAAGCACCGCGCCGTTCCAATCCATGGTCAACCGGGAAATCGTGTTCGTTTGCAGCGTCGCGCCGGGGATGTCCACGAACGCGTTGCCTTGTTTGCGCTGCCATTGGGTGCTGGAGAGCACGCCCTGCGGCAACGCCACCTGGGCCACGATGGAAAGCGTGGAATGTTCCACCCCGGTCACACTCACCGGCTGCTGGGTGATCTCGAAACTCAGCCCGGGCGGAAGCGGCTCGCCCTGGCGCAGCGTGAGGGGCGGACCCAACGTGCCGAACACCGCCGTGGGATTGAAAGACGGGTTCTTCGTGATCACAAACTTATCGACATAAGATCCATCTTCGCGCCGCGCGACGGCGATGGTATGGACGCCAGGGGTGTCGATGACGAAGGTCATCTGGCCGCCCCCTTCGAACGGGCTTGAAATCCATCCCCAATTGCCCGCCAGGCTGGTTCCGGTGCCGCTCATGGCGGCCATGTTGCCAGCCTCACGGCCAACGGGACGCGCGCCGTCCACATGAATCCACGCCGAGTCGTCGTTGCCGTCGTTGCCGCTGAAACGCCACCAGAGGATGTTCGTCCCGGTCTGGGAAAAGAAAATGTCGTATTCGAGTTTGGTGTTGTTTTCCCCGCCCCCCGCGCCGTTGTAATTGACCATGGAAACTCCGCCTGACGCCACGCCGCGTTCGGTATCCGCGAACCACAAACCATCCGGGTTGCGGTCGTAATCTTCCGCTTCCCAAACGACAAAGCCGTCCTCGCCCTGGATCAACGGTCCGCGCGCGAAGAATTTCGCGGTCGTATTCGTGGCCACTGCGTTCGGCGCCGCGGCGGCAAGGTCCGTGACGTTGCTCACTGTGACCGTGTATTCGGTGCCCGGCGTCTGCGGCCCGGTCTGAAGCGTAACCTGGGTCCGGTCCGCGGACAACGCCGCCGCAGTCACCGCCAGCGCGGTGCCGTTCGGAGCGGCAATTTTGTAGTTCCCGATAGTCGTGGCGGCGGTGGTAGTGACTCTTTCCGAGAACGTCAGGATAACTTCAGGCCGGTTGGGACCGCCTTTGGCCGCGGCAATCGTGGGACGCGTTTTGTCGTCGGTAACCGTGGCCGTGACTTCGGCGCTGTTCACAGAAACACCCGGAGCGGCGATGAGCGCGCGGAACTTTGCGCCGTGGTCTGCCTTGTCCAGGAAACGGACGTAATTCGTGCCGGTCGCGCCCGGAATGTTGACCCCGTTGCGCTGCCATTGGATGCAGAGCGGGACGGCGGGAGCGTTCGTGGCCACACAAGTGAAAGTCACGCTGGAATTCTCTTCGCCAGACACGTCTTTGGGTTGCTGAGTGATCGTGATCTTGGAAGCCTGGGCATCGCTCGCCATCGTGGAGAGAAACGCCGCTGGAATGGGTTTGAGCAACAACGCCGGCGTCGTGTCCCCCACCTTGCGCCACGCGACCTGCGCGAAGTCCGTGCTGTTGCCGCCGCCGCTGTTTCCTTTGTAAAGCACCATGATGAAATAACGTCTTCCCGCGACGAGCGCGACGGGAGGCGAGGTCGCCGAGTCTCCGGCGTCCAGCTCCATGAACGGGTCGCCGCGATCCGGTTCCTCGGCGATCTGAGCCGCATTGGCTTCCTTGTCATCCGTGCTGAGCCAAAGCTGCGACTGCGAGTCGCTGCGCAGGAAAAAGTGATATTCGCCGGATTCCAGGGGCGTGAGAAAACCTTCGATGCGGCCGCCGAAGTCCTGGAGCGTGTCGTTCGGAATGGCGTCGCGCGTGTTGAACGCTCTGAGAAATCGAACTTCTCCGGGCTTCGCCGGATAAGTGGGGTCGCCGGTGAAATCCGCCACGGCGGCGCCGGGTAAATTGGTGTAGATCGACACCTTGAGGAAACAAGGGGTGAGGACGTCTGCCGCCGTTGCTTTGAACGCTATGGCGCTCAGACAAAGAACAGCGGTCCAGCAGGAGGAGGAGAGATAGTTTCTTTTCATCGCGGTACCCTTTCGGATTTTCATTCAGATTTTCTGCCTCGACAGAAGCGATCACAACTTGGATGGCAGGAGATTCTGCGAACCCATGGAAGGCTTCCGTTGGCCGGGCTGCACCGGCGCGTTGGGAACGCGCAGAGCTATAGACGACCGAGGAAGGGCAGCGCAAGAAGAAATGGCCGTCAGGAGTGTCCCCCAGTTAAGGTAGGTGAGGTGAGGCGAGACTCCTGCCGAGCTACTGTAATGCCATCGAAGAAAAAATCCGCAGGAGCGTCGCTCCACCGTCGTTAGCTGAGGGATTACCGTCAGGACTTCACCCCACTAAAAAAGTTGGCCGGAGTTGTGCCATTAATTGAAGCGAGTAAGCGGCGGTCGAGCGCCAACTGCGAAGGCCAAAGATGTATCGGCCATTTCGTAATCTGAAGTTTGAGGTCAGCGCAACCGACGCGCCGCTCGCGTCCGATTGTTCCTTCCAGACGTGCTGGCCTCCCACGAACCCGGTAGGGCGAGTCCGTCCCGGCGAGCCGCTCGACGCGCGTGGCACACTTCCGATTCGGCTCGCTTGGGACAGGCTCGCCCTACCGTCCGGTTCATGGGAAGCTCCCTTGGCCCGATCACCATGCACTCGGCCATTGAACCCGTCGATGGTAGAGCGGCGTTGCTGCGCCGCCGCATCGACTGAAAACCGGCTGTGCGGCAACGCAACTCTGCCGTGGTGTTCATGGCAAGTATTGCGGTCCGTTGCCCTCGCATTGGCCTTGGGATTTGAACGGAGCGTTCTGGCCCAAGAGCCTGTCATTGCCGAACCTTCCCCGGCCGCCATCGCGAAAGCCTCCGCGTCCTTCAGACCCGCCGTGAGCCGCAACGCTCCCGAAATCGTCGATCACCGCCTGGCGTACCACGCGACTAACTATTTCACGCTCCTCAATCTCATCGGCCCGTTTCAGGAAACCCTCCGGCAGCGCACGGTTTCATCCGAAGTTCTGGGCGAACCAATGGCGAACGTGATGAAACGCGCAGGCCGGGAAGCCGCGCGCGAAATCGCCCTGCGCAGCATGAGGGCCGAGGACCTCCTCGCGATGGGAAAACCCCGGCTGATTAAAATTTGGGCCGGCCACTATTCGGCGCTGATGTACCTGCCCTGCATCGATTCTGTCGTTCTGGATTTTTTGGATGAAAAGTCTAGGGAACCATCGACCGAGCGCGCGCGGGTTGGCGAAGCGCCGGAGCGCGGCGCCGAAGTCCTCGGCAGCCTCGGCATTTCGCCCGCGCTGCAATAACCTCGCGGCCTCCGCAAACTCAGCCGTGCCGCGCCGCGTGGCGGGCCTTGGGGGCATTGAACCTCACCTTCCCTCCAGCGGCCTGTTCCCTCCTTGTCTGTTCGGCGTATCGCAGAATTGTATTCTGCGGGGCGTCTCCCAGTCCGAGCACGCTGGGACTTGCCGGCGCCCTGCCGATTGGAAATCGGCGATACAGCAGATTGAAAATCTGCGCACGGTTCTCCGGTCGATCTGTCGTCAATCCCACGGTCTGCACAGTATATTGCTTCAGGACTGACAAAAAATGCGCCGCACGGCGAGGACAACCAGGACCGGCGACGGTCAGACCGAGACTCCCCCACGAGTCCGACCTTCATGTACCACGTGCTGCACCAGGCCGCCGAGCAAGGCCTGCACTGGGAAAATCTCCGCCGCATCGTTCTTGGCGGCGAGAAAGTCCCCGACGGCATGCGCTTGAAACTTCGCCGCTTGGCCGCTGAACTCGGATCACCCAATGCCGACGTGCTCGTGGTCTATGGATTCACCGAATGGAACACCTTTTCCGAGACTCGCGCCGCAAGCTTGATCGCCAGAATTATCGGCTGGCTCAGCAGATCCTGGAGAACAAGTTCGCTTCGCTGGAGTGCCGGCATGGGCAAACTGACTTAGTGGTCCGTTTCGTAAATACGTTCACGTTCGTTGCGCCCAATTTGGCCTGGGGCAAGGCGCGACGAGCGAGCATCCCCCGCCAGTGGGGCTGTGACCGAGGAGCAACGCAGCCCCAGGCAAAATTCGGCGCAACCCGAAGGGCGGCAGT
>VHCZ01000112.1 GCA_016871535.1 Verrucomicrobiota bacterium | reverse complement strand
CTTGAGCGACCGATTCGATGCGTTCTGGCAAGACCGCGCCAACACGCACGCAGCCCGAAATGATGCTCTGAAATTCGCCGCCTAAAATTCCACAACCGTCTTATTCACCACAATTATGTCCTGCACCCCATTTCCGGATTTGACTATTGTCCGTTGCTTTGAGATTGTTAGCGGCTATTTTAACGATCATTACTAGACATGCGGCTCAACACGGCAAGATTTAAGCGCGGCAAGGCATCGTCCAAAAGCCGCACTCGCAAGGTGATCCGAAAGACCACCAGGCTTGTGACCGCTTCGCGGAACGGAATGCAAAAAGTGGGCCTTAATGGGCACCGCTCTCGTGGTGGACGCTCTTCCAGGGCAATGCCGCCCAATCCCCAGGCCGTGACAACTGTGCCGGCCGATTTGGCACCCATCAAAACCAAGGCGGGTTTAGACCTGACGGAGAAGGTAAAGGACCTCGTTCGATTGGCTCAGGAACAGGGGCATTTGACCTACGACGACATTAACGATGCCCTGCCGGATACGATTGTAACGGCAGAGGATTTGGACGAAGTTCTCGCCCGCCTTGCCAGCCTGGATGTGGAGATTGTCGATCAGGCCGAGGTGGACCAGGTTAAGCAGCCGGAAGCTGAGGAAGAGGAAGACAAAGGGCGCCTGGATATCCTCGATGATCCTGTCCGCATGTATCTCCGTGAGATGGGGAAAGTGCCCCTGCTTACACGCGAGCAGGAGATTTCCATTTGCAAACGGATCGAAGAAGCTGAGGAAGAGGTAAAACGAATCATTTACGGTTTCGGCTTTGCGGCCAAAGAGCATATCGCGTTGGCGGAGAAACTGATTTCGGAGCCTCCGAAAGAGCGCTTTGACCGCGTCATTGTGGACAAGAAAGTACCCAGCCGCGAGAGCCATCTCCGGGAGCTGCGGGCTTTGGTCAAAAAGGTGCGCCAATTAGACGAACGCGTAGACGAGAAGTACGCAAAGTGGCGCGAGGTTTCCCACAAGGGCAAGTCAGAGAAACTGCTCCGAGAATTCAGGCGCCTAGACCAGCGGCTTCAGGAGACGTTCCCGAAGTTCTACTACAAACAGAAGGTCATCGAGGAAATGATGCTCGTGACCGAGAATATCCACGATAAAATCCAGGCCAGCCTGAAGGCCATTGAGGATCTGCAGCGCCATGCAAGATCCGAAAAGCACCGCGCTATTATCCACTCGGAGCAGCAGACGATTAAAGCCCTGGAAAGTTTCGCGCGCATGCCGGCCAGGGATTATCTCGACGCATTCAACCGACTCAAGCAAGCGGCTGCTCGCGCCCAGCAGGCCAAGACCGAGATGGCCGAGGCCAACCTCCGGCTCGTGATCTCCATCGCCAAAAAATATACCAACCGCGGTCTCGCGTTCCTGGACTTGATCCAGGAAGGCAACATGGGGTTGATGAAGGGCGTGGAGAAGTTCGAATACCGGCGCGGCTACAAGTTCTCGACTTATGCGACTTGGTGGATCCGGCAAGCGATCACCCGGGCGATCGCGGATCAGGCCAGAACCATCCGCATCCCGGTCCATATGATCGAGATCATCGGCAAACTGGTCCGGGCGCAAAAGCAACTCCTGCAAGATTTCGGCCGCGAGGCCACGCCTGAGGAAATCGCCGAGGAAATGCAGATTCCGGTGGAAAGGGTCAACGCCATTCTGAAGATGGCCCAGCAACCGATCTCCTTGCAGGCGCCGGTCGGCGACGGAGACGAGGCCAGCTTCGGAGATTTCATCGAGGACAAGACCGCGGAGAATCCGTCCGATGTCACGAGCTATAATCTCCTGAAGACCAAACTGGCGGATGTCCTGTGCACGCTGACCGAACGGGAACGGAAAGTCCTCGAACTCAGGTTCGGACTGGTGGACGGTTACGCGCGCACTCTCGAGGAGGTGGGCAAGCAATATCGCGTCACCCGCGAACGCATCCGCCAGATCGAAGCCAAAGCGCTCCGAAAACTCCGGCACCCGACCCGTATTCGCCAGCTTCAAGGCTTTCTCGAAGACGCGCAGGCGGCCTAAGCCGAACGATTCGGCTGGAGCAAGAAACGCTACTGCAGAAGTTCAGCGACTTTCGCTTCAATCTTCCCGCCTTTCATCAGCGATTCGCCGACCAGGATTGCTTGCGCGCCGGCCTTCTCCAATCGCACCACGTCGGAGCGAGTGTGAATGCCACTTTCCGCCACGAGAATCGGGCGCCTGGATTCCGGCAACGCCCGCAACCGCTCGGCGAGGCGCGTCGTCGTGCCCAGATCGACTTGGAATGTTTTCAAGTCGCGGTTGTTCACGCCGATAAGCCGCGGGCCGCTGGCCAGCGCGCGCTCGAGTTCAGCCTCGTCATGAACTTCGACCAGAGCCGCAAGTCCGACTCCGGTCGCCAGCGCGTGAAATTCGCGGAGCTGTGCGTCGTTCAGAATGGAAACGATGAGCAAGACCGCGTCCGCGCCCCAATCCACCGCTTCGCGAATCTGGCGTGCGTCGATGATGAAATCTTTCCGCAACAACGGCAGCCGAACCGCTTCCCGAATCTCTTTCAAATACCGCAGCGAACTCTGGAAAAATTTTTCGTCGGTCAGAACCGACAGGCAACTCGCTCCCGCTGCTTCGTACTCTTTGGCGATGCGGACCGGGTCGAAGTCCGGGCAAATCACCCCCGCCGACGGCGACGCTTTCTTCACCTCGGCGATGAGCGCGACCCTGCCCTTGCGCGGATGCCGCAAGGCATAGATGAAATCGCGATCGTCCCCGCGCGCCAGGAGCGCCTGCGCGAGGTCGGCGGAGGAGGCGCGCAAGGAGCCAAGCTTTTCCACCTCGCGCTTCTTCTCTTCAACAATCGTGTCCAGGATGCTCACGCAGAAATGACGAATGACGAAGGCCTCATGACGAAAGAATGCCTAAAGCCGAATGACTCCAGGCACGCGAAAGATCAGGGCCTTGGATTTCGAGATTCTTTCGTCATTCGGGAATTTGAGATTAGTCATTCTCCTCCTCGTCCTTGACGCCCACCATGCGTTTGGTCGGGCAGCCGGCGCGGAGCCAGCCGTTGACGAAATCGTCGAGGTCGCCATCCATCACGGCTTGGACGTTGCTGGTCTGAATTCCGGTGCGGAGATCTTTGACCATTCGATACGGCTGAAACACGTAGCTCCGAATCTGGTTGCCCCAGGAGACGCTGCCTTTCTCGCCGTAAAACCGTTCCATCTCGGCCTTCTGCGCGTCGAGCCGCTGCGCATAGATCCTCGAGAGCAACAGCTTCATGGCCGTGGCGCGATTCTGATGCTGCGAGCGCTGGCTTTGGGAAGCGACCACAATGCCGGTCGGAAGGTGCGTGATGCGGACGGCGGTCTCGACCTTGTTCACGTTTTGGCCGCCCTTGCCCCCGGAACGATAAGTGTCGATCTGCAGTTCGCTTGGAGGAATCGCGATGTCGTCGGACGTTTCCTCGATTTCCGCGATAACATCGACGCTGGCAAAACTGGTGTGTCGGCGCTTGTTGGCATCGAACGGCGAAAGGCGGACGAGCCGGTGCACGCCGCGCTCGGCCTTGCAGAAACCGTAGGCGTTCTCGCCTTGAATCAGAATGGTGGCGTTCTTGATGCCGGCGACATCACCGGCCAACGCGTCCGTGACTTCCAACTCCCAGCCGCGGCGTTCGCCCCAGCGCTGGTACATGCGCAGAAGCATGTTCGCCCAATCGCACGCCTCGGTGCCACCGGCGCCGGCGTTGATGCTCAGGATGCAATTGTTGCGGTCATGCGGTCCGCTGAGAAACACCTTGAGTTCGAGCGCTTCGAGGTCCTTGGCGAATTTAGCCAGGTCGCGTTCGAGTTCTTTCTGATGCTTGATTTGCTCGGCTTCGGGTTCGCCCTCCGCGAGTTCCGCCATGATGCGGAAATCCTCCAGATGTTTCTCTGCTTGAAGGAGCGGATCGGTCTTCTTGCGGTGGGAGGCGGCCTCGTCGATCAGTTTCTGAGCTTGCTCGCGATTGTTCCAAAAAGTTTCGGAAGCCATGAGCGCGTCCAGTTCGCCGAGACGCTTCTGCACTGCGGGAACGTCAAAGAAACCTCCGGAGATGGGCCAGTTTCTCGGACATCGTCGCCAACTGCTCTTTGATCGCTTCAAACATAGCCCGGTGAATTTACGGAAGTTTCGGCGGTTTCATAGCGAAAATTTGCGCGCGAAAAACGTAACTTGGAGATCACGTTTCACGTTTTACGTTTCACGCCTCACAGCTTAAACCGCCGAGCCAGAATCGACGCCGCCAGCAACCCGCTTGCAATCCCAACACAGCCCCATCCAAACCAATCGCCGTGCCGGCTGTAAAAGGTCGGTGTGCGTTTCTCGGCTTCGTTGAGAATAGGGATCTCGACGATTTTATAGCCGGCGCCATAAATGTCGTTCGAGTCCCGGAAGAATACCTCGTGCATTTGGCCGCGCGCATCGACCCAGCACGTCAAGCCGTTGTTCGCGCACCGGACCAACGGCAGTCCGTTCTCCACGGCGCGCAAGGCGGCATTCGCGGCGTGTTGCCATTGCGCGGCGCTTTCGCCGAACCAGCCGTCATTGGTCAGGTTCAGAAGGAAATCGGTATCGGCCTCCACATACTCGCGCACCGAATGCGGGAAGGTGTCCTCGAAACAAATGAGCGTTGCCGTTTTGACTTTCAAATCCGGCAACGAAAACGGCGCCGCTTCGTTCCCCGAGGCAAAGCCCTGGCCGATGGGGGTGAAAAACTTCAAAAACGGGAGCCAACGAACGAGCGGCACGTATTCGCCGAAGATGACGAGCCGGCGCTTGCGATAGGTGGCGACGATCTCGCCCTGGGGGCTAATGAGGAAGCTGCTGTTGTAGCGGTCGAAATCCTGTCCGGTGCCTGACTTTGCTCTCGGCACGGCGTCGTCCGCCCCTACAATCATCCAGACGCGATGTTCGACGGCCAACTTTCGGATCGCTTCATAGGTGTCGGGTTCGTAGCGCAGAATGTTCGGCACCGCGGCTTCAGGCCACACCAGGATGGAGGGTTTCTCTTGAAGCGCCTGTTCTGTGAGCTGAAGGAGCTGGTGGAAACGATTGGTGTTTTCCTTCGGATCCCAGATGAGCGTTTGCGGGATGCTCGGCTGCACCAGGGCCACCCTGACCTTTTCATGGTGAACGGGCGACCGTGTGATTTGGTTCATCCCAAACCAGCAGGCCACAGTTATGCCCGAAATTGGCAACAGAAGATCGCCCAGCCAAAGCCGTGCGGAAGCGGGGCGAGTGAACCACGCGAGCGCCGCGCAAACCAGCGCCACCGAAAACCAAACCATCAAGAAAGACACACCATAGACACCGGTGAGGGACGCAATTTGCGTCACCGGCAACATTCGGAATTGGGAGATTCCCAGAAGATTCCATGGAAAACCGGTCAACAACCGCGCAACGACCATCTCCAAGGCAACCCAAATAGTGGCGCAGGCCAGCGTCCAAAAGGCGCGTTGGAAGAAGGAAGTTGCGATAAATCGCACACACCATTGCTGTACGTCCGCAGGCCGCTCAGGATGGCTCGCGATGGAGGCGATAGATCGGATCATTCCTGGGCACAGACGGCAGCATAGCCAGGTCCATGTTGCGGGATATAGCGCGAGGTACGCGCTTAGGGCCAGCCAGCCGGCCACTGCCCCGGCCGGAAACGGAATAAACAACAGCCAGTAGAGAGAGGTAAGATAATGGGCAAGCCCCGCAAAGTAACCAATCCGGAACGACTCTCCACCAGTGCATCCAAAGGCCGCCGCCAGGATCAAGCCGGGCGCGACCCAAGCCAAGCCAGCGATTCCGGCCCTTGGAAAGGACAGCGCGAGGCAAAGGCCGCCAGCGATGCTCAGCACAAGACGAGAAGACATCGCCCCTTTGAAGCGTGCGAGTTTCAACCGCAGCAGATTGCCTCACGCCTCGCCGAACGCAAGCACGAGCCGTAATTACCGTCGAGTGCCGTCCGGCATGATCGTATCCCTGAAGATCGCGCCCGTAAACGTAGTGTTGGTCAGATTCGCGCCGAGAACGAGCTACCCTGGGTAGAGCGAACGAGAAGGAACCAACCCCAAAGGGGTTGCGCCTCTCCGATTGGCCAAAGACGCAACCCCGTTGGGGTTGATCCCGCGTGCCGCCAATTCCCCAGGGTAGCTGGGTAGCTCTGCGCTTGCGTCGGAATCCCGTTGGGATTCTAAGAGCGTGTAGGGAGCAGAGTCCTCTGACGCTTTCGGAATCGCGGGACCCTACAAAAGCGGCAGAGGACTAGAGGACTGCCGCACTGCAACACGCTGGCGCGCACAACTTCGGTTCAAGGGCAGAACTGCTGGTGCCGGGGGATTTGGCCTTCCGTGTTCTCGGCTTTCGCATTACTCTTGGGTGAATTGCAGCATGGAAACTCTCTCGTTAGGGACAAGTGTGCTCAAGGCCAGCCAGCTTTCCTATGGTTGCTGGCGCATCGGCGGGCCGGGCGAATCGAGCGAAGTCACTCAAGAACGCGAAGCGGCCGGCGCGCGCGCCGCCACCGCCGCGTTCGAGGCGGGCTACACGCTCTTTGATCTCGCGGACATTTACAGCCACGGCGAAGCCGAGCGGATTTTCGGCAACGTTCTGAAGTCGGTTTCCGGCATGCGGGAGCGAATTCTCGTTGTCTCCAAGTGCGGCATCCGGAAGGCGGGAGACCCGGATGCCGATTCGCCTTACCGCTACGATTTTTCCGCCGGGCACATCATCTGGTCCTGCGAACAATCCCTGAAGCGGCTGGGGGTGGACCGAATCGATCTTTACCTGCTGCACCGCCCGGATTATTTGTGCGACCCGGAGGAAGTCGCGCAAGCGTTCAGCCGGCTCAAGCAGGCCGGCAAGGTCGCCGAGTTCGGCGTCAGCAATTTTTCCCCTGCCCAGTTCTCCGCCGTGCAAAAGGCGTGTCCGATGCGGCTGATCGCCCACCAGGTCGAGATCAGTTTGATGAAGCTCGATTGTTTCCACGACGGCACGCTGGCGCAATGTTCGATGGAACAAATCACGCCCATGGCGTGGAGCCCGCTCGGCGGAGGCCGGCTGGGCGCGTCGGACCCGATCGACCTCCGCGGCGCGGATCACGCGCGGCGCCTGCACATCCGTGAAGTCCTGGAGTTGATCGCCAGAGCGCGTGATACCAGCCGGGCGGTCATTGCGATCGCCTGGCTCCTGAAGCATCCCGCGAGGATTCTTCCCATCGTGGGTTCGACGGACCCGGATCGAATTCGCGAATTGACCAAAGCGGTGGATGTGCATTTGACGCGCGAAGAATGGTACCGGTTGCTGGAGGCCGCGCTGGGGCATCGCTTGCCTTGAGGAATCTCAAATTTCAGATTTCAAATTTGAAACTGGCCGCCTCTGACTTCATTCGCGCGTTCGTCGCGGTTTCGGTGCCAGCCGAGTTGAAGGCGGCGATTGCAAAAACTCAGCGCCAGCTTCAGAACCGCGCCGGAACGAATGCGATTCGTTGGACCGCAGAAGCGCAGTGGCACCTGACGCTCAAGTTCTATGGGAACGTCGCCTCCGAGCAAGTGCCAGCATTGACGGGGGCTTTGCGAGCGGCGTGCCAGCCCATTCGACCGTTCTCCATTTCCCTGGGCGGCGTCGGTTGTTTTCCTTCCTGGCAAAAGCCCGGTGCCATCTGGATTGGCGTCGGCGGAGATATCACTGCCTTGGAAACTCTGCAGAAAGACGTCGAGCAACGGACCGCAGGATTTGGCAGCCACTCTGAAAAGCGCGATTTCCATCCTCATTTGACCGTGGGCCGCGTCAAAGGCTCCGCCTGCGACACGCGTGCCGCAGGCCAGGCATTTCGGGATCAACACATCCCCGATCTCGGAGAATGGGAAGTCCGGGAAATCGAACTGATCCAGAGCACTCTTTCACCGCGGGGCAGTTCGTATCAGGCGCTGGGGGTTTTTTCACTGGGGCGCACCTGTGTCTGAGAGCGTGTCCGAAAATTCCGCGGGGTCCTGTTTTCGCGCCAAAGGCCGGATGGCGAGGCGCGACGAAGGAGAATATCCTCCCTGGATCTTCGACTGAGGAGCAACGAAGCCAGGCGGCCTTTGGCGCGAAAACCCTCCGGGCGGCGGGTCTTTTGTCCGTGGCCTGCGTTGGCTCGGTCCTTACAGCCCGCGTTGGGGATGCTCGGACCTCGCCGCCTTGGCCACAGCCAAAATCCCTCGCCGCAGGACCCCGCGCAATTTTCGGACACGCTCTGAGAGGCCAGCCGCAATTCACATTTGAACTGGTGGATGCGCCTTGTCCTCGCGTGATTACTGAAATTCAGATTGCATTCTTCCCAGCCCTCGTTTAATCGTCCTCCCACCTATGGCACAAGCATGTTTCCACGCAAGCATCGAAGGAGCTCAACATGGCGGAAAAAGTCTGGCGGACTTTCTGGATTACGCCAAGCGTTCCGGGGCGTCCGGGGCCCAACCTTCGAATTACATGCTGCAGGGAGGCAAACTGTTCAAGACCGCTCAGGAAATCAAACAGACCTTCGAGAGCCGCGGGATGACCCTGGACGGCGTTTCGTGCCATTGCCCGCTTTGGGTCCACACCACGGCGTGGACGGCCAGCCCGACGATTCGCCCGTTCATCCCGGGCGATGTCGCTAAAAAATCGCCTCAGGAAATCGAGAAATGGGCCGAGAATTACTTGTTGAAATTTATGGATCTTTGCGCCGAACTGCGCGTGAAGATTCTGCCCACGTTCTGGGGCGTGGCCTTCGGGTGGGAAGTCGCGACGGGTTATCCGTGGGGATTCTGGAAAGGCGGGGATTACGATTTGATCAAGGAAGGCGCAGAGCGCTTCGTGAAGAAAACGGCCAAGCTTCGCCAACACGCCAACAAACTCGGCCTTTTCCTGGCCCACGAAATTCACCCCGGCACGGCGGCGATGTGCGCCGATGATTTCAATTACCTCGTGCAAATCTGTGACGGCGACAAATGCCTGACCGTGAATGCCGATCCGTCGCACTGTTGGGAAGGCGAAAGCTGGGAGACGCGTTTCGCGAAAGTCGGGCCGCGCGTCTATGCGTGTCACGTCAAGAACTTCGTCGTCCGCCCGACCGTGCCGCTGCGGAAGATGGAGCCGAACTGGCCCGGCCGCGCAATGCAGTTCGTCGATATCCCCTCTGGCGACCTGAACATGACGCGCTACGTCGAGCTGCTGGTGAATGTGGGTTATCCCAAACGCTATCGGGAAATCATGGGCGCCAAGACCGCGCCGCTCGTCGTGGAAGCAGAGAGCGCTTACCGCGACCTGGATGCGACCAGCACGAATGGAATTCAATTCGTTCGCGACCACCTCTGCTTCCCGATTGCCGCCGGGTCGTTCGAGGAGGGAATGGGAGCGTAGGCGTAAGCGCTGCGTTTCATTTCGTGCCTGGTAGGGCTGTGCTGCCGCACAGCCGCGGTTTCTGGCCAATCCACCATTATCGAAAAGGCAGAGCCGAAACCGCGCAGGAGACACACGCCAGCACGTCGCTACTTTCAGTGGCTACAGTCATCGGTGGTTGAGCGCTTCGTTCCCCCTCACCCCGGCCCTCTCCCTGAGGGAGAGGGCCAGGGTGAGGGGGAAGGCGCCGGACGACAATCCCTCGCCCAAGAATGAACCAAGTGCGTCAGCCACTGAAACGGCGAGGAACCCAACTCTTGATCAAGACCGGGACGGGACGATGGAGGTGAGCCGGTCGATTTCCTTTTGGTAGAGTTCCTTTTCCTCGACGCGGTTCAATCGCTCAGCCAGCGGCAGCAACTTCCGATAAATGCCGAGCAGGTCCGGATACTCCGGGAACTCGCGGAGAAGTTTTCGATATGCGTCCATGGCTTGCTCCGATGCGCCCGAAGCTTCGAGAGTCCGGCCCAGTTCCAGGAGGAGACGGATTCTTTGCGGGTTTGATGCGGCCAGCGGCAGCGCCTTTTGATACGCCGCGATGGCCTCGTCCGTCTTCGTTTTGAGCAAGTAAAGATCGCCCAACTTCTCCAGCAGCACGGCGCTCGTCCGGGTTTCGGGCACTTCTTCCAGGTATTGAATCAATTCCTCGGCAGGCGTGTCGCCGACGAGGTTGAAATTCACGACCTTCATGTGCCACCATTCCAGCGCTTTGTTCCTGCTCAGGAGCAAGTCCTCGTGCATCTGGCGCGGCGATCGGGCGAACGGGCGATAAAGAGGATCTCCCACAACCGTCGTTTGCCAGGACAAATAATTCTGACACGCGTAAGCCGCCTCCCCGAAGCTGAAGCCGAGGGCGATCCATCGATGAAAGAACACCGTCAGGTTCGGCGTAAATTCGAGATAAGGTTCATAGACGCAGCCCATCGTCGCGGTGACCCCTTTGTCGAGCAGCGGTCCGACCCAATTCTGTTTTGCGGATCGGATGGTCGCGGCGCTGAACGAGTGCAAATGATACGCAAACGCGCCGGGCATGAACTCGATTCCAGGCCTCGTGAACGGACCGGAGACCTGGCCGTCGTACTCGTACCAGCCCGCGTAAAGCGCAATCTGGCTGATGGGAAAACTGACAGGGAAGCGCTCCTCCTTCGTATCCAGCACCGTCTCGAAGCCGGTCCGGCGCGCGACTTCGGCTGCGCCCTTGATCCAATCGTCACCCATCTTGATGCTGCCGTTGGTCAGGCCGCGGGAGTCGAAATAAGCGCGGCCCCAAAGTCCGTCGGTCTCGGCCTGAATTGCTTTGTCGATCAACCCCCGGGCTACCGCCACCGATGGACCGTCCAGGCGCGCCGCCAGCAGGACTCCATTGGTCGGGTGCAAGAAGGCCGTGTTGGTCGCGGCAAAACCTGGATTGGGAAAAGGACCATACAAAGTCAGGGCCGTCTTGCTGATGGGCAACAACGCCAGTTCGCTGTCCACGGAAGCTTCGTTCTTTCGGAGCTGCGCCGGGATCTTCTCGGTGGCTTCCTCTCGGAGTTTGTAATCCTCCTCGATACGCAGCGGAACTCCCGTGCAAAGGACGACGTAACGGATTCTTGACTCAACGCCCGTTGGCCGGCGCGCGCTCCATTCGCTGCGAGGGTTTTCGTTGCTGGCGCTCGCCGGCGCGCGCATCAGCTTTGCTTTCTCCAGTCTCTCCAGCAGCGGCAAACGCAGGCGGGCGTCGAATTCCTGGCGCGTGATCGATTCGCCCGTTGGCAAATCGAGTCCGAAAACCTGATTGGTCGGGATCTTCCGCCGAGTCGCGTAGTATTCAGCCAGCGCTTTGGACGCCGGAAGTTTTGAATTGTAAACTACCGCCACCGAATCGCCTTGTTCAGCGGCGGCCACCTGCCAGAAAGACCAGCCCAGCACGACCGCGAACACGAAGGCCAGGCCCGCGCGCGGGAGTCGTCCCTTGAACCCGCCTTCCGAACCGTGGCCTTTAGGCCACTTCAACGCTGGACTCCACAGCGGGGCCCCAAGCAGCCTGAAGGCTGCGGTCCGCACAGTTTTCGGTTCATGGGCAGTGCGCATGGGATGTTTCATCCGTTCACAATGTCGAGCCGCCGCACACAACCTTCAAGCCGTCGTAAGCCAGTTCCACCGCCGCGGGGAGATCGGCCTGATCCACGTCGTGATCGTAGTCGTGCGTCAGATGAGTAAAGATCGTGCGCGGCGCGCCGATCCGCCGGGCTGCGGTCAAGGCTTCGTCCAGAGACATGTGCGTTGGGTGCGGCTCCTTACGCAGAGCATCCAGGACGACGACTTGAGTTCCGCGGATTTGCTCGACCACATCTCCAGGGACCTCCTTGCAGTCGTTCAGATAGGCCAGACGCCTGGCGCCGTTCTGTAGAAACAGATATCCGTTCATGGGCATCTTGCCATGCGGCAGGGAGAGCGGAACCAGATGCAGGTCGCCGAGCGAGAACGGGCCCTCGATCAAGCGCGGCTCCGGATTGAAATAGCCCCTGGGAATCGCGCCGCCATTGAAGGCGTAAGCAAAAACTCGCTTCAAATCGGCCATCGTCGCCGCGCTCGCGTAAATGGGAAGTTTGCCGCCGCGCAAGTCGCAGAAGCGCCGGCAATCGTCCAGGCCCATGATGTGATCGGCATGCGAGTGCGTAAACACCACGGCATCGAGCCAGCGGATGTTCTCGCGCAGAATCTGCGTGCGGAAATCCGGGGTGGTGTCCACGACCAATTTGACCTGGTCCGTCGCCACATAAATCGACGGCCGGGTGCGATGGTTCTTCGAGTTGGCCAAGAATTCGGGAGGATAGTCTTTCCCGATCATCGGGACGCCTTGAGAAGTTCCCGAGCCGAGGAATGTGAACTCGAACGACATTTTGCTTTTGCTGAATGCTAGCACATTGGCCAAAGTGGACCCAACTTTTTTGAATGAAACTGTCCGAGCAACGGCGCCAAACCCTCTGAATCGTTCCCGCAAATGTTAGCGACGCTCCGCATCAAGAATCTGGCGTTGGTCGCCGACATGACCGTGGATTTCAACGCCGGCTACAACGTCATCACTGGCGAGACCGGCGCGGGCAAGTCCATCCTGATTGGCGCGTTGAACCTCGTCCTGGGCGAGCGCGCGGATCGCACGCTGATCCGAAGCGGCGCAGAAGGCTGTTCGGTCGAGGCGGTATTTCAGGTCGCCCGCATGCAGACCCTCTTGCAGCCCTTTTTGGAGAACCATGGGCTCGAACCGTGCGAGGAGGGACAGTTGGTGATCAAACGGACCTTTACGGCCGCCGGCACCAACCGCCAGTTCATCAACGGCACGCCGACGACTCTCCAGATTCTGGCCACGCTGGGCGAGTCCCTCGTCGATATTCACGGCCCGCACGAACATCAATCCCTGATCCATCCCGCGAAACAACTCGCGATCCTTGACGCCTTTGGCGCACTGCGCGCTTCGCGGGAACATTTCGCGGAGTTAGTCCGGCGGCGTGAAGCGCTCCTGGAGGAAAAGGCGGCGTTGATCATCGACGAACAAACCTACGCGCGGCAGCTCGAATTGCTGCGGTTTCAAGTGAAGGAGATCCGCGCCGCGAACTTGATGCCGGGCGAGGAAGAGCAAGTTGATCTGGAGTATCGCCGGGCCAGCAACGCGGCCCGACTGCTGGAGTTGGCACGCGCCGCTCAGGGATTGATCAGCGAAGACGAAAGTTCGCTGCTCAGTCAGGCCGGCGTCTTGGGCCGCGCGCTCCAGGAGTTGAAGGCAACTGATCCATCGGGCGAGCCGCTTTTGAATGCCCACGACCAAATCGTCGACGCGCTCCAGGATCTGCAGCAGGCTCTGTCTGGCTATGCGGATCGAGTGGAGGTCGATCCGGAACGTCTCCAGCAACTCCAGGAGCGCCTCGATTTGATCCACTCGCTTAAACGCAAATACGGGAAAACCCTGGCGGCGGTGATTGAGTTCGGCGAAGATGCCGCGCGCAAACTTCAGAACCTCGAACAACGCGATGCCGCGCTCAGCCGAATCAACGCCGAGTTAACCCACCTGGAAGCTGCTTTGCTCCAGGCGGGCCGAGAGCTTTCCGCGCGCCGCCGGAAAGTCCTTCCTCGACTCGGCCGCGAAGTCGAAGCGGAGTTGTCGGCACTGGGATTCAAGCAAAGTCAATTCGAAGCGGCGCTGACCTCGGAATCTCAGATTTCAAATTTGACGCAAATCCCCATGTCAGGCTTCGACGCCGTGGAGTTCCAGTTTGCTCCGAATGTCGGCGAGCCTCCGCGAGCGTTGCGAGCCATCGCGTCCTCCGGAGAAATGGCCCGCGTGATGTTGGCGCTGAAGACTGTGCTGGCGGCGGAGGACGAAATCCCGGTTTTGGTTTTCGACGAAGTCGATGCCAACGTGGGCGGTGAGACGGCGCACGCAGTCGGCGCCAAGATGCGCCAGATTGCGCAGAAACACCAGGTCCTGTGCATTACGCACCTGGCGCCGGTCGCCGCTCCTGCCGACGCCCATTTTTTGATCACCAAGGAAGTCAAAGACAGCCGGACGGTTTCCCACATCACACTTTTGGACGCCAGGCGCCGCGTGCGAGAATTGGCGCGGATGATTGGGGAAGATTCCACGGCCGCGCTTCAACTCGCCGAGTCGCTGCTGAAACGCGAAAGCCCCCAGCCGCGAGCTTCGCGATAACGAACTGGGTTCTGCGGCGAAACTGGAAGAGTTCAGTTCGACCAAACCGGAACAATTCAATTCGGATGGGGAGCGCACGCGCCCTCCCCATCCGAATTGAATTGTTCCGACTAAGGCCGCGCCAGGCGATAGAATCTCTGTTGTGCGGAGAGCTGGACCGTGACGACAAATCGTTCCTGCACAGTCACGGCGGGGATCTCGATCGGGTTCCAGCGCGTCGAGGCTGAAAGCTCGTCCGCGCTCTGGAGAACAAAACCAACCGAAGCCACCGGCCACGCCAGTACAAGCTGGCCTTGCCCGGTGGCGCGGATGGAAAGCGAAGGAGGCGTAATCGGCGGCGGCGGAGCGCCCGTGACGGTGAAGACCCCGCTGCTCGTAACCGTGCCCGCTCGAGTCGTCACCGTGACCGGTCCGGTCGTGGCGTTCTTCGGCACGAAGGCGAGCAACCGTTCGGATTGGAATTCGAGGAACTCCGTTTCCACTCCGCTGAACTTCACCGAGACCACGCCGAGCAGATTGGTTCCTCGGATGTCTATGAGGATTCCCGTGTCGCCCCGATCCGGGGACAACAAAGTGATTTGTGGGGCGCGCGGATTTATCAGCGTGAAGGCCTGACTGCTCGTGTTCGTGCCCAGCGGCGTCGAGATGGTGACGGGGCCTGTGGCCGCGTTGGTGGGAACAATGGCGAAAACCAATCCGGAAGACAGATTCGTAAAACTCGCGCTCGCTCCGCCGAACAGGACCGCTTTCACGGCGATCAGGTCCGTGCCTCGAATTTCCACGGAGGCGCCTGCTTCACCACTCGTCGGAGAAAAGGAGGTGATGACGGGCGCGCCCCGCCGGGTGATGGTGAAGACCGCCGTGGAAGTCGCTCTGCCCGAGGCCGTGACCACCGTGATCGCTCCGGTCACAGCATTGGTAGGAACCATCGCGAGCAGCGAACCGCCAAATGCAGAGAACTCCGCCGCAACTTCGCCGAACTTGACGGCGGTCACACCGGTCAAATTGGAACCCTGAATCTGAACCGGTGTCCCGGCCTCACCGGTCGTTGGTGTGAAGCCGGTGACGAGCGGCGCGGCGGTTTGCTCGATCACGAACGATTCGGTCGTCGTAAAAGTGCCGGTCGCTGTGGTGACGGAGACCGGCCCCGTGGTGGCGCCGGCCGGAACGGTTGCGAAAATGATCCCAGAGAACAGCGTGTAAATCGCGTTCACGCCGTTGAACTTGACACTTGTGACCCCGATCAAGTTCGTTCCGCGAATCTGAACCGAGGTTCCGGCCTTGCCGGTCAGGGGCGAGAAGCTCGCCACAACCGGTCCGGGGCGCTGGGTTACGGTAAACACCTGCGCGGAGGTGGCCGTGCCATTGGTGGTCGTGACGGAAATGACCCCCGTCGCCGCCGTGTTGGGAACTATGGCGGTCAGATTTCCGACCAGCGCGCTGAATTGCGCGCTGACACCGTTGAATTTGACCTCGGTCACGCCTCCGAGATCCGTTCCCATGATTTGAACGGCCGTGCCTGACGGACCGGACGAAGGGGAAAAGCCTGTGATCGCCGGTAACGGCGGCGGTTCCGCAGCCGTGCTCCGCACGCAAAAGATGGGTGCTATCAACCACGCAGAGGACAGAATGAGGAAGTATTTTTTCAAGTGATTCGTAAGTTAAATTTGGCTCCCGTGGAGAGGCAAATCTCATGCCATGCTGGATGGCTAAAGGAATCAGGACCGGCTTCAACGATCAAGGTGAATTCACGCGCGCCGATCAATCGTATCTATTCAGTTCAACTGGGCTTATGCGTGGTTCCTGACTGATTTGTTACGGCTAAGTGGTCATGGGCATAAAGCTTTCTTCGTCGTAAACTGCACAACCCATCGACCTCTTTTCCAGACGAGCGGGAAGAATGCGGCGTGCTCATTTCCAGCATTGGCTGCCCAGACGTACGGCACACGGACCGCGTAGAAACCATCCCAGTCGATCCGTTCGATTCGCAGGACCACGCCGCGCTTGCCGCTCGCTTTGTCAATCCAGCCGCCGTCGTCCACCCGTGCCGCGGATGAAATCGGGAACACCGGAGTCTTCAGTTTTTCAAACCTCTTGAGATACCCCGGATTCGGATCCGCGTTGGCGGGAGTGAAACCAACGAAAATGGCTTCGGCAACCGGCTTTAATTGGGATGCTTCTCGGACGAACCGGACAATGACCGCCTCGACAATGGCGTCTTCCGCTTCGGCGCGCGTGAATGGCGGCGGCTGGCTCTGTTTGTCCTTTGCCTTGGGCGGTTTGCCGCTGGTGTCCTCTTGCTGAGCAAAGAATTCGGCACGCTTTCTCTTCTCGGTCATGCAGCCGACGAGCCCGGCGATCAGCAACGACGCAATAACGCTTCTGGTCAGTCTCATGATTGATGCGTCCCGATCAAACACGATCCGGGACGGAGATGCCAATCCAAGAAATCCTGGAGGGCGGCCGCGAATTGCGTTCCGGGGTTCATGGCCGATATTGCCTTGGGTGTGGCTGGGGCGTCCTGGTTCCCACAGACGCCTCCCTTTGTGCGTTAGCCACAGCCGCTAAGTTCATTCAGTTAGATGCCCCGATGGTGAACGTGTGGCGCGGGCCGCGGGTTTCGAGTGAAACCCCAAGGGTTACGCAAAGCTTGCGCCACACCACTTTTCTGTCTGGCAGGGGCGCACTCGGATTGGACAGCGGGGATAATTGGAACCGTCCGACCGTTCCTTAATTCAACTCCACGACGGCTTTGATCACACCGGTCTCCATTTTTGTGTAGGAGGGAAAATTGTTGATGAAATCATCGAAACTGGTCCGGTGCGTGATCCAGGGCCGGGTGTCTATCTTCCCATCCTCGATGAGTTTGATAATCCGGCCGAAGTCGCGCGGCAGGGCATTCCGAGAAGCCAGCAAGGTCAGTTCGCGGCGATGCATCACGGCTTGACCGAAATTAAGCTCGGCTGACGTAATGCCCAGGAACACCAATTTGCCGGTGAAGGCGCAATAGTTTAGCGCGTTGGACATCGAGTGGTGGCTCCCTGTCGCGTCGATGACAATGGACAGCAGCGTGCCGTCGGTGAGTTTCTTCAATTGCTCCAGTTCGGAGCCATCGCCTTTGGCCAGGATGGTGTGCGGAATGCCCATTGTTTTTTTGCAGAATTCCAACCGTTTCGCGCTCAGGTCCAGCACGAGGATGCGCGCGTTGGCCAGCTTCAGGAATTCCATCGCCGACAAGCCGATGGGCCCCGCGCCAATGACGAGCACGTTTTCTTTGGGTTGCGGATCGCAACGGAACACGGCGTGGCAGCCGATGCCGAGCGTTTCCACCAGCGCGAGTTGTTCGAGACTCAACTTTTCCGAACGATGCAGCTTGCGCGCCGGGACGAGGAACGCCGGGCGCAGTCCGCCGTCCGTGTGGACCCCCAGCACTTGCAGGCTTTCGCAACAGTTGCTGTTCCCGCGCCGGCAGGCGAAGCACTGCCCGCAATTCAAATACGGTTCCACCGAGCAACGGTCGCCCGGCTTCACATTCGCCACCCCTTCGCCAACTTCCTGCACTTCGACGCCGAGCTCGTGGCCCGGAATGCGCGGATAGCTGTAGAACGGCATCTTGCCGAGGTATCCGGAAATGTCCGTGCCACAGATGCCAACGCGATGCACGCGCACCCGGGCCTCACCTGGACCTGGAAGGCCTGGCTCCGGCAGATCGCCGATGGTGAACTGTTCGGGTTTTTCGAGAACGATAGCTTTCATTGTGTGTGTCGTCGAAACAATGAAACGCGGAGGCGGCAGAGAATTCAAGCGTCAGTTAGGAATTCTCGTTTCGTGCACGCAACCGCATGTAGTCCCGGCTTGAGCCGGTTTTGGGCGTTGGCCAGCTAAACCCGGGACTACATGCAGGCCAAAAGAGGATTCCTTAGTGGTCCGTTTCGTAAATACGCTCACGTTCGTTGCGCCCAATTTGGCCTGGGGCAAGGCGCGACGAGCGAGCATCCCCCGCCAGTGGGGCTGTGACCGAGGAGCAACGCAGCCCCAGGCAAAATTCGGCGCAACCCGGAGGGCGGCAGTTCTTTTTCGCCAGACTTCGTTGCTTGCTCCTTACAGATCCACTTCGGGATATGCTCGTCGCTCGCGCCTCGTCTGGCCGAAAAATCCCTTGCCGCGAACGTGAGCGTATTTATGAAATGGACCACTTAGGGTCTGTGCAAAAATAACTTCCGGTTTTGGCGGGAGCGCCGCCTGGCCGGATGCAAGGCTCGAGGAGGGAGCATCCCCGTTTTGGGGCTGTGACCGACGAGCAACGCCGCAGCCGGCCAGGCGCCGCCCCGCCCCGGAGGGCTGGGGCGATTTCGCTTTCTGGCTTCGTTTCTCCTCAGTCGCAGAG
>VHCZ01000111.1 GCA_016871535.1 Verrucomicrobiota bacterium | reverse complement strand
GTCACAGCCCCACTGGCGGGGGATGCTCGCTCGTCGCGCCTTGCCCCAGGCCAAATTGGGCGCAACGAACGTGAGCGTATTTACGAAACGGACCACTTAGAGCGTGTCCGAAAATTCCGCGGGGCCCCTGTTTTCGCGCCAAAGGCCGGATGGCGAGGCGCGACGAAGGAGAATATCCTCCCTGGATCTTCGACTGAGGAGCAACAAAGCCAGGCGGCCTTTGGCGCGAAAACCCTCCGGGCGGCGGGTCTTTTGTCCGTGGCCTGCGTTGGCTCGGTCCTTACAGCCCGCGTTGGGGATGCTCGGACCTCGCCGCCTTGGCCACAGCCAAAATCCCTCGCCGCAGGACCCCGCGCAATTTTCGGACACGCTCTTAGAGCGCCACACTCTGCGGCTTTCAATTTTTACCACTCCGGCAAAGCGGCAAAACCATCGTCGATTGGGTCTGGTGCAATCTCTCCGCCGTCCTCCTTTACGATTGTCACATCGGCGCCACCTTCCAGACCTTTCGAATCGGCAAGGACAACTTCTGGCAGTACTACAACGCCAATCACCCGATCTGGTGCAACAAAGTCGTGCGGTCCGCGACGGCTGAACTGGGCAATCATCCCGGCTTCCGGGTGCATCGCGAATACGAGAGGGAGGTCAAGCGCGGCAACCCGGACTATTGGACCTTCGGCTTTTCCTACAAGAACTACTACAGCCTCCGCTGTCACACGGGCAAAACCTTCAAGGAACAATATCGCGATGAAAAACGGCTGCGCACCTTGAAGCTGTCGAACACGCCGGAGAAATTCCGCGCCGAGGGCCTCGGCCTGTGGCAAAAGCAATCCAAGGGCTGGTACACGTCGGAGATGATCGAGGCCTGCCAGGCGTTGGGGCAGCAACGGAAATTGGAGCCGATCCTCAGCCGGGCGACTGCATCAAGACTTCGGTTTTTCGGTGATTGTCCTGGACCTGGGCGGCGGCGGCCAATGGATCGCGCCGGAGCTGCGGAAAAATGGGTTAACCGCAGAGAACACAAAGATCGCAGAGCAATCGGGGCTACGATCCTAAGAGCGTGTCCGAAAATTCCGCGGGGTCCTGTTTTCGCGCCAAAGGCCGGATGGCGAGGCGCGACGAAGGAGAATATCCTCCCTGGATCTTCGACTGAGGAGCAACGAAGCCAGGCGGCCTTTGGCGCGAAAACCCTCCGGGCGGCGGGTCTTTTGTCCGTGGCCTGCGTTGGCTCGGTCCTTACAGCCCGCGTTGGGGATGCTCGGACCTCGCCGCCTTGGCCACAGCCAAAATCCCTCGCCGCAGGACCCCGCGCAATTTTCGGACACGCTCTAAGACTTCACCCGTGCAGCGAGCGACGAGCGGGGCATGAGCAAAGGGCGAAGCCGTGATTCAGAGGCCCATTTCTTTGAGTTCTTTGCGATCTCTGCGGTTAAACTCCGATGTTTCGGCCAAGGCCGCTATACCGCATCACGAGCGCGCTCGCGAGGAAATGATCGGCTGGGTGGAGGAGAAAGTGTGGGCGTCGAAACTTCTGACTCATTCCGGATTGCAGACGCTCAAGGTGCAAGCGGAAACCGACGAGCAAGGCAACTGGAAGCTCACGAAGATCAAGGCGCGGAGATTCTTTTCAACGGACAAGGACGATTTCCACGACGCCGGACGGAACGCTTACACCGCGTTCCGAATATGGCTGCTGGATTGCGACGTGAGTTGGTCTGTGAACGAGCGCGACGCGGCGTCGTGCCGGAGTTGTTGATTCTTGATTGCCGCTTACGGCTCCCGACGCAACCGGAAGAAGCGCGCCTCGGAGGAAAGGGGCAAACTGATACGGAACCGCCCGCCTGTGACCGCAGGCGACTCTGTGACACGCGCCCACGGCGCGCTTTCGACAGCCGCAGCCGCCTCGAGGACAAATCCTTTGGCGCTTTCCGGCCAGTATAGTTCAATCAGCCGCCCGTCGATCATGGCGGCGAGCGCCGGTCGTGTGGCTTGGGGCTGAGTGGGAGCTGCGTCAGGCGTAATGGGCCGGGTATCCAACGGAAACGGTGCCGATTCCGCGACAAGCGTCGCTGGTGTGGTCTGCTCGCCGGAGCGAGGCCGGGTGTCCAAAGGAAAGGGGTCGGATTCGGCCACAAGCCGGGTAGCCTGGGGCGATGAATCAGGGTTGATGGAGCGAGTGTCCAGCGGGAAGGAAGGGGATTCGGCGACCAAGTGAAAGGAATCATCAGCACCATGAACGCTGGCGATCCACACTACTGTCCCCGCCAACGCGACCCAGCGTGCCAACCGCTTGGACGGTTCGCAACCACTGAGCTTATGGACGTCGCTGCGCTTCATAAAGTCCGAGGCGTTGCCATGTCGCTGGAGGAGCCGATCTGACGAGGCTCAAACCCGGCCTTGTCGAGACTCCTCCTGAAGATGTATCTTCTCCCCATGATTGCTGTCCAAGCCGACAATGACCGCGTGCAGATAACGATCCCGACCGCAGGAATGACGCGGGAAGAGGTCAACGACTTCGTCGCCTGGCTGCGTGTGGAAAGCATCGCGCGTCGCAGCAAGCTCACGCCGGAGGCCGCATGGCAGTTGTCCGAAGAGATTAAGGCAGGCTGGTGGGAAACCCATGGCCCGCGCTTTTCTTCACCGCAGGTGGAGTGAACCCGGCCTGCATCGTCGTTGATACCAGCGTTTTCTTTTCGCTGCTGGTGAGCCGGGACACGGCCCGGCGGCGGCGATTTTTGAGCGACGCGATTGCCACCTATTATTGTCCGAGGTTTGTCTTCGTCGAGTTGTTCAACCACAAAGAGCGCATCGCGCAAGCGACGGCCTTGAGCGACGCTGAACTCCTGGAGTGCCTCTATGAACTGCTGGCCCGCGTGCAGTTCGTGGAGGAAGGCACGATTCCCGTCGGCACCTGGATGGAAGCTCGCCGCCTGTGCCGGGAGGTCGATGCCAAGGACACCCCATTCGTCGCCTTGACGCTGCACCTGGATGACCGGCTGTGGACCAACGATGACGAACTTCGCCTTGGTTTGCGGGCCAAAGGTTTTGACTCCTTCTTCGAGCCGTGATCGGTCAAAAGCGAGAGGGTGTTGTTTCACCTCCGCCTGTCTCGGCCACGCCCGCCCGGAGCTTTCGGCCTCGCCTTCCAGCGGGCTACTCACACCGAGCGGGCTTTCCGCCTTTGCCAGGCAACCGCAAGGGCTGCTGGACAGGATAGGCGCCGGGTCAGCCGGAAACTCCGTTCCGGTTGAGCTGGGGCCAGCACGACCCGGAACCCGAGGTTGTTGTTCCGATTCGACGGCGAGTTGTTGTTGCGCTGCGCCGACCGGCAGTTCTGTCCGGCATTGTTCCAACTGCCGCCGCGGTTCACGCGGTTCGAGCCCTTCGGCTCCCACCCTTAAATCGCTTAGCACCGCACGCCGGAACGCCTCGGAATCCGCGCCGCGCACAAAGGCCAGCAACGGTTCAGCGTGTCGTTGCAGGGTTTCCTCGGTCCACTCGCCCGCCATCCACCGGCCTTCGTATGCTTTGAGTTTCCGCCGGAAGCGCAGCTTGCTCCTGCGGGAAAGCCGTGTCGTCTGCGGGAAAATCCGATAGCCCAAGAAATCCATGCCTTTGCCGCTCCGGTCGATCTGGCCTTCGTTCTTCAGACTCAAGCCAAGCGTGGATTGGAGAAAGTTCCGGACTTGATCACGGCCGCGCTTCAAGTCGGCGCTGTTATCGCCCCAGACCACAAAGTCATCCATGTAGCGCACATAGCACTGGCGTCGCAGCGTCTCCTTCACGAATCGGTCTAAAGGCGGGAGATAATAATTGGCGAAATGCTGGCTGGTAAGGTTGCCGATGGGCAAGCCACAACCCGGCGCGGTGGAATAACTCTCCACGATGCGGCCCAGTAAAACCAGCAGGCGCTGATCCTTGAATCGCCGGCGGAGAAGTCCCTTTAAGAGTTCGTGGTTAATGCTGTCGAAGTATCGCCGCACATCCAACTTCAGAAACCACCCGCTTCGTCGGGCGAATTCTTCAGCGCGCTCAATGTCGGCCAGGCGGCCTTTGCCTGCGCGACAGGCGTAGCTGTCCGCAATGGCCGTTCGATCCAGAATCGGCCCGCAGAGATTGATAATCGCATGATGGAGCACGCGCACGCGAAAGCTGGCGGCGCAGATGCGCCTGGGCTTTGGATCGTGAATGTCAAAGAAGTGGTAATCGCCTACTTTGACACACTCGGCCAGCAAGTCTTGGCGCAGGGCTTCGATCTCGTCGTCCAGATGCTCCCGGAATCGTCGAACAACTGCATGCCCTCGCTTGCCTTTGCTGGCGTTCCAGAATGCCAAGCGGAGGTTCTCCGGGTCAGCAATCGCTTCGAGGAGATGTCCTTTGCGTTTCATCCGCTGGCTGCCTCCTTCGCCGACGAGGCCACGCTGCCTTTCGCTGTTTCCCCAGCCAGAATTTTCAACAAGGCCTCGCCGTGCTTCTCGACTTTTGCCTCGCCGACGCCTTCGATTTCTCGCAGCGCGGCGAGATCGTTGGCTTTCTTCCTGACCATCTGAGCCAGTTGTTCGTTGGTCAGCACTGCATAGACAGGAAGGGCCTCGAGTTCTGCGACGGACTTCCGCCACTCCCGCAGCCTGCTGAACACCACGAACTCCGCCTCGCTCAATGTCTCCTTGTAATCCACCTTGGGCGCTTTGCCGTCTCCCCCCGCCCCGCCTGCGGTATGATCGAGGTGTTCCACGCAAAAACTCCAAAATGAGTTCTCGCCGTCAGGAACGAACTCCTTTTTCACCGCCAGCACGCGGTGGCTGCGTAGGAAGCCGTTCATCTCGGCCTCGGCTGCGGCCATGTTCTTCACGGGAATCAAGAAGAGTTTAAGTTGCATTGTGCCGGTCGAAGATTTGCAGCTATTCAGTTCCGCGAATTGTTTTAACCGCAAAGAACCCAAAGACCGCAAAAAAGGTAATCCGCGTACCTCTGTGATCTTTGCGTTCTTTGCGGTTAATCACCACGTCGGACCCTCGCGCGTGAAGAGTTGGAAAAATTTCTCGCTTGCTGTCCTGCTACTGACCTGGGGCCAGCACGACCCGGAACCCGAGGTAGCCGTTCCGAGCCGACGGCGAGTAGCCGCGCCACGCCGACCGGCAACCCTGCCCGGCACTGCCCCAACTGCCGCCGCGGCCCACGCCGACCGAGCCCGTGCGCGCTCCCTTCGGATCGGTCAAGCTCCCGCCCTGATACGAACCATACCAATCCCCACACCATTCCCAAACATTGCCGTGCATGTCGAATAAGCCCCAACGGTTTGGCGCTTTTTCGCCTACCGTATGTGTTTGATTTCCCGAATTGCTGTTAAACCACGCGAAGCCGCGCAGGAGATTGTAGTCTGGATCGTCGCCGAATCCGAACCGGGTGGTCGTGCCGGCGCGACAAGCGTACTCCCACTCCGCTTCAGTGGGCAGCCTATAGACGTGGCCTGCTGGCAAGCGATTGGCATTCTGCTCACGCGTCGTGAGCTTCGAGCAGTAATCGACCGCTTGTGTCCAAGTCACGTTTTCCACTGGCAGTCGATCGTTACCGGTGAAACTGCTGGGATTCGCGCCCATGATTTCGCGGTATTCCCCTTGCGTCACCTCGTATTGGCCCATCCTTCTACGCCTCTGTCCGGGAGAGTTAAGGTGCGGAATTAAACGTCAATTCCGCGCCGCCAGTGAAAATCGGCGATGACCGTCGCGGCTATGTGTTGTCCAAAACACAAGCCGCGCTGTGCGCCATTGCTAATTCCGCCGTCCTGCTCAGAATGTCACCAAGTTCAGACCCATCGCGGAGGCAAGCTTTTTCTGCCGTGAATCCGTGGTGATAAATTCGGTGGCAGCCAAGACTTTCGCAGCGGCACAATGCAAAATATCCAATGACCGGCAGCCAATCGTCGCCGTGTGCTGGTTCGCGAGCGTCACCGCCTCCGCGAAAATGTCCTTCCATTCGCCAATCGGCGACACAAGCACACCTGCCTTCTCGTCAGCTTCGACTAACGCGCAAGCCGCAGTCACCTGGGCAGCGGTCGCGCTTTTGAGGAAGACCTTGAACTGGAGCGCGTTCCTGAACTCCAGTTCGTGAAGCGGCGTGTAGCAAAGCGGCTTCCCTTGAATGAGTGCAACGACTTTGGCGCTATCCGGCTCCGGGTAGTAAAGTTTGACGAAACAGCCCGTGTCCAGATAAGTCACGCTTCGCCTCCCCGCCCCTCCGACACCACAGCACTCAGCGGCTGGCCCGGCGGCGTTTCACCCCAGATGGCTTTCGCCCGGGCCAGAAAGTCAGGAGTGGGTGTTGGCTTTGCGGGTACGACTTTGGCGACGACCTGGTTTTGCTGAGTCACCTGCACTTCTTCTCCAGCGGCCAGCCAACGCAGGATTTCGGGCCACTGCTCCGGCACCTGTTGCACACTCGCGGTTTTCATGGCTTCAGCCTACTTCATCGCTTCCCACGCAACAAGCCCGTAAACCCCTCGTGGCCCTCGTGGCGATGACGTGAAAAACGGGATGCAGATCGGGTCACCGTCGTCGCTGTCGCCAAAGTTGTTTTTTTCTTGCCGCGCTCATTGAAGTGTACGTGTGTGGATTTACCCCTGATTCGGGGTGTGAAAAAGGAGGTATGGCGAAAGCAAAAGACAAAGTGGTGGTGGAATTGAACGTCAATTCCGCGCCGCCAACAAAAATCAGCGATGACCGTCGCGGTGTCGTGTTGTCGAAAATACAGGCAGCGCAGTGCACCGTTGAGAATTCCGCGATCACATCAGGCGCGTGAATTCGTCAATTGTAATTCCGGCGGCCCGAATCAAACTGCGAAGCGTTCCCTTTGCAACCTCCTTGTGGTTGGGAATGGAAAGCGTCACATTCTGGTCCTCCTTCACCATGATGATGTGACTGCCACGCTGACGAGCCACTTGCCAGCCAAGTTTCTCAAAAGCTCGCACAACCTTGCGACCGCTCAATACGGGAAGCGCCGGCATCAGAGCGCAACTTCGACTTGACGGGTCTCAACCGTGAGCGGCAATCCGCGTTCAGCCCGGACTTCCAGGCAGAGTTCGATGGCTTCCTTGATGTTCTTCAAGGCTTCTGCCTTGGTCTTCCCCTGGCTGACACAACCGGGAATGGACGGACATTCGACGATCCAGATCCCGTCTTCGTCGCGGTCAACGGTGATGGCGAATTTCATAGCTGCATGATTTGTAGCGCGCATGGATGGATGGTTCAAGCTCACCAAAGAAGATTTTGCCCGCCACCGGTAAAATTTCTCTTGCCGCATTAGTCGAATTGTGCCCGTCTGGAGTTACCCCAGATTTGGGTGCGAAAAAGGAGGTTTGGCGAAAGCAAAAGATAAAGTGGTGGTGGAATTGAACGCAATTCCGCGCCGCCAATAAAAATCAGCGATGACCGTCGCGGCTTTGTGTTGTCAAAAACACAAGCCGCGCTCTGCGCCATTGATAATTCCGCCCTCCTGGAGAGCTACGCCCGAGCCGACACCAGCAGCGATCCGCGAGACAAACGCGAGGCTCTGGTCCTGGCGCGGGATTGGCACAAGAACTTAACCGCAGAGAACCCAAAGAACTCAAAGAAGCCAAAGAATCCAGCCAAACCAAAAGGAGGCACTATGAAAGAGATCAAACAACTCTGTGACCAGGTCCGACAAACCGCTTACGACATTCACGTCTATCACGGCCACGGCCATCTGGAGAAAGTTTATGAAAACGCTCTCGCGCATCGCCTGCGCAAAGCTGGCCTGGACGTGAAGCAACAGCATCCGATCAAAGTGTACGATGAGGACGGCACGTTAATTGGTGATTACCTGGCGGACTTGCTCATTGAAAATGTGTTGATCGTGGAATTGAAAACAGCCAAGACCCTCGCCAAGGAGCACGAGGCGCAAATCCTGGGCTACCTCAAGTCCGCCCGCCTGGAGCACGGCCTCCTGATCAACTTCGGCTCCTACAAATTCCAGATTCGGAAATTCGTGTGGTCCGAGATGGATCGAATCAGGAAATAACCGCAGAGAACTCAGAGATCACAGAGAAGGAGGGAGCTGTCGCCTGCTCTCTTTGAGTTCTTTGAGCTCTTTGCGGTTAAACACCAAACGCGGCGACGCCATCAAGAAGTTCTTCGAGGGGCGCGTGGGCATTCTGGATTTCGACGGCAATTTCGACATCGACATCCATTATCCGTTTCCCTCAGCCGAGCGGTTTGATCGGAAGAATGCAGAAGTTCCTGTTGACCTCCGGCCCGCTGTCGCAGCGGACGGTCCTGGCCAACGCCGGTTTCGACGTGGAGGAAGAACGCGAGCATAAAGAGGAGGAAGGCGCGCTGGTGAATGATCCGAAGACGCGAGCGCAGGTGTTGCCGATCTTCGATCCCAACCATGGGAAACAACCGGTGAATCGGGACGATCTAACGCGTCAAACGCTTCACGCAGCTTGAACAATCGATTCTTTGCTTCCTCGCACCGGCCGGCTACGTTACCCGGATGGCTGGATCGGAAAATTTCGCATGGCGACAGGATTCATAAGGATTGGCGGTGCGCGGCAGCACAACCTGAAGAATCTTTCGCTCAGCATTCCGCGAGACAAATTGGTGGTTATCACGGGGTTGAGCGGTTCCGGCAAATCGTCGCTGGCGTTCGACACGATCTACGCAGAGGGCCAGCGCAAATATGTCGAGTCGCTGTCCGCGTATGCGCGCCAGTTCCTCGATCAGATGCAGAAACCGGAGGTGGATTTCATTGAAGGGCTTTCGCCTGCTATCGCGATCGAGCAACGCAACGCCGGCACGAACCCGCGCTCGATCATCGCCACCACCACGGAGATTTACGACTACTTGCGATTGCTTTACGCAAACGTCGGCCAGGCGCATTGCCCCGTCAGCGGCCAGCCGATCACGCACCAGACCACCAGCGACATTGTCGATAAGATTCTGGCCTTGCCCACGCGGACGCGCATCCTGTTGCTGGCGCCTGTCATTCGCGAACAAAAGGGGGAATTCCGGGACGTGATCGAGCGTCTGGCGCGAGAAGGTTTCGTCCGGGCGCGAGTGGACCGCCAGCTTGTCGAACTGGCGACGAACATCCGGGTCAAACTGGATCCGAAACAGAAACACACGATTGAAGTGGTTGTGGACCGACTGGTGATCGATGAGAAAATCCGAGTCCGGTTGAGCGATTCGGTGGAGACGGCGCTCAAGTGGGGCGAAGGCACACTTTTGGTGTTGCATCAACTGCCCAACGCTGCTGCGGAAGGAATCTCGCGGTCGGCCCCGCCGCGACCGAGCGGCGGATCTGCTCCGGAGGTTTGGACTGAAACCCTCCATTCCAACCGCATGTACAGCCCGGCCACGGGCCTGAGCTTCGACACCCTGACGCCCAAACATTTCTCTTTCAACTCCCCCTTCGGCGCATGTCCCGTTTGCCACGGGCTTGGGCAGAAGATGGTCTTCGACGAACATCTGGTGGCGCCCGACGAAGAGAAATCCCTCGAACAGGGCGCAATCCTGCCCTGGCGGCGCGGCGCCAAGCGCATGATCGTCTATTACAAGAACCTGCTGAAAGGAATTGTTCAGCATTACCAACAGAAGCTCGATGTGCCGTACCGGCAGTTGCCTGCTGAGTTCAAAAAGATTCTCTTGTGGGGCTCAGGCAAGGAGGAAATCGAGTTCCAGTTCTGGCGCGCAGGCAAGTCGAGCAAGATCGTGCGCGCGTTCGAGGGAGTCATTCCGAATCTCGAACGGCTCTACCAGGAGAGCGAAAGCGAATTCACGCGGAACCGTCTCAAGGCCTTCATGGCGTCACAGGATTGCGATGCCTGCGGCGGGCGGCGCCTCAAGCCCGAAATCCTCGCCGTCACGCTTGGCCAATCAAATCTCAAATCTCAAATCTCAAATCTCAAATCTGCCGAGATTCCCAGCCTGTCCATCATGGACGTGTGCGGCCTGTCGGTGGAAGAGGCGGACAATTTTTTCGAGGCGCTGAAGCTGACGGACTTTCAACAGAAGATCGCGGGGGAGCTCATTCGTGAAATTCGCGCGCGGCTCGGTTTTCTGAAAAACGTCGGCCTGGGCTATCTCACGCTCAATCGCGAGAGCGGCACGCTCAGCGGCGGAGAAGCGCAACGCATCCGTCTGGCCACGCAGATCGGCGCTGGACTTGTGGGCGTGCTGTACATTCTCGATGAACCCAGCATCGGGCTGCACCAGCGCGACAACGAACGCCTGTTGAAGACGCTCGAAGGCCTGCGCGACCTGGGCAACTCCGTTTTGGTGGTGGAACACGACGAAGACACAATTCGACGCGCCGACCACATTATAGACTTGGGCCCTGGCGCCGGGGTGCGGGGCGGAGAACTCGTGGTATCCGGTCCGCTGGAGGAAATCCTTCGCCATCCGGCTTCACTAACCGGCCAGTACTTGCGCGGAGAGTTGTCGGTCCCTGTTCCAAGGAAACGTCTCAAGCCGTCGCGTGAAAAAGGCTGGCTGGAGATTCTTGGCGCGAAGGAAAACAACTTGAAGAATATCGACGTCAGAATTCCGCTCGGCACCTTGACTTGTGTGACCGGCGTCAGCGGATCGGGCAAGAGCACTCTCGTGGACGATATTCTGCGGCGCGCGTTGTTCCGCAAGTGGTACGGATCGAAAGAGCACCCGGGCGCGCACCGGGAAATCAACGGCATTGAGAACCTCGACAAAGTGGTGGTGATCGACCAGACACCGATCGGGCGCACACCGAGGAGCAATCCCGCAACTTACACCGGGATGTTCAATCACATCCGCGACCTGTTCGCCGACCTGCCCGCGGCGAGGATTCGGGGTTATGGCGCCGGACGGTTCAGCTTCAATGTCAAAGGGGGCCGCTGCGAGAAGTGCCAGGGCGACGGGCTCATCAAAATTGAAATGCACTTCCTCCCGCCGGTTTACGTCACGTGCGAAGCCTGCGCAGGCCGCCGCTACAACCGGGAAACGCTCGAAATCACTTACAAAGGCATGAACATCGCCGACGTGCTCGCAATGACCGTGGACGAGGCCGTCACGTTCTTCCGAGCGATCCCGCAAATCTGCGACCTGTGCCAGACGCTTGCCGAAGTCGGACTGGGTTACATCGGCCTGGGGCAATCGGCCACGACGCTGAGCGGCGGCGAGGCGCAACGCGTGAAGCTCGCGGCCGAACTGAGCCGCAAAGCCACAGGCCGCACCCTTTACATCCTGGATGAACCGACCACGGGATTGCACTTCCACGACGTCGCCAAACTGCTGGAAGTGCTTTTCAAATTGCGCGCGTCGGGAAACACTCTCCTCGTGATCGAGCACAACCTGGATGTGATCAAGACCGCGGACTGGATCATCGACTTGGGACCGGAAGGCGGTTTACGCGGCGGCCGGATTGTGGCGGCGGGATCGCCCGAGCTGGTTGCCCAATGCGCCGAAAGTTTTACGGGCCGTTACCTGGCGCGCGTGTTGTCGGGTGCTCCTGCCAGTGCCGAAGCTGTATGAACGCGCAGAAATTCAACGACCCTCGCCGCGTCAAACGACGCCGAAGCGGCCTGGGAGCCTGTCTGAATGCCGCGCTCCGGCGCGCGGGCTTCAACCCGCTGCAACGCCCATGAAATCCACGTTGCTGCTGCTCTTCATCTCCACCGCTCTGGCCTGGGCGCAAGAGACGCCTGAGATGGATGCGTATCGAGCGGCGTTGAAGTCCTTGCAAGACGGGTTCTTTGACCGCGCGCAGAGGGAGTTCGCCGAATTTGCCGGCAAGTATCCGAACTCCCCAAGATCCGGCGAGGCGATCCTGCTCCAGGCCCAATGCCTTTTCGCGCTGAAGGATTTCAAGTCGGTCGGCGGACTTCTCACGCCGCGTCTCGGACGCGCGGGAGAGTTGGCCGATCCATACCGATTCTGGCTTGCGGAAGCCGAATTCTACGATCAACGCTACGAAGCCGCCGCCAAAGCGTATGAGGCGCTCCTGGCTACATCGACGAATGCCTCCCTGCGTCTGCAGGCCGGCTACGGCGAAGCCTGGGCGTATTTCAAGCTGGGTGACTTCGATCGCACCATCCAACTCCTGGGCGATCCCGCGCGCGCCTTTCAACAAGCCGCGCTTCAAAGCACGAACGAGACGCTCGTGGTGCGCGGCTACTTGTTGCTGGGCCAAAGCTACTCGAAAAACAAAAACTTTCGCAGATCGCAGCAGGTTCTCAGCGATCTTGCCCGCCGCAACCTCCCGCCCGAATTGGACTGGGAACGACTCCATCTCTTCGCTCTGAACGCCCTGGCGGATCAAAAGCCGGATGACGCGCTCAGCGCCGCCACCAACCTCGTCGCTCTCGCCTCCGACACGAACCGGCTGGACAAACCCGTGCTGCGCGCCAATTCCCTGATGCTGTTGGCCGATATCCAGAAGGAGAGAAACCCCGATGCCGCCATTGCGGCTTACGAGCAACTGGGAAAGTTGGAGCGAATCCCGGCCAGCCAGAAGCAGCAGGCGTTGCTCCGGATCATTGATTTGCTGGTGGGGCAAAATCGGTTCACGAACGCGGTCGCGCGGCTGGAATTCTTGCTGACCCAGACCAATCTGGACACGCCGCCGGACTTGATCCGATTAACCCTCGGTGAATTGCACCTCAAGCAGTTTTACGCTTTGGGCGGAGCTTCCCCGGAACGCACGCGCACTAATCTCGCCCTGACGAACTTGCTGTTCCAGGCGCGGAACCAGTTCGTCGTCGTCACCGAAACGACGAATCAGCTCCGCGCCGCCAAAGCTTATCTCAATCGTGGTTGGTGCGCCTGGGAGGAAGCGCTCCTGGCGAATTCCACGAACAAGTTCGCAGAAAGCCAGGCCGACTTCCGAGCCGCCGCCAAGCTGTTTCCGGAATCGGAAGACCAGGCGATCGCTCGCTTCAAACTGGCGGATTGCCAGTTCCACCTGAAGGATTACACGAACGCCATCGCCAATTACCGGCTGGTGATTGAGCGCTACCGCGAGTTGCCCGAGGTCCGCACCAAATGGTTCGATCAGGCCTATTATCAATTGATCCGCGCCAGTCTCGAACAGGGAGATATGGTGGCCGCGCGGGACGGTCTGAACCGGCTCCTGGAGGAGTTTCCCACCAGCGAATTCTCCGCCCGGTCCTCGCTGAACTTCGCGGCCGAGTTGCTGGAGCGAGGCCGGCCCGAAGATGCCCGGCACGCGCGGGAAGCGTTGCTCCATTTTCAAAAGAAAGTGTCCGCGTCTCCGTGGTTGCCGGAGGCGCAACTGGCCATCGCCCGCTCCCATGTGATCGAGAATCAATGGACCGCGGCCATTGGCGAGTATGATCGTTGGCTCGCGCAGTACCCGGAGCATGCCTCGCGGCCGCAAGCGGCGTTCGACAAAGCGCTGGCGCATTTTCGCGCGGGACACGACACCAACGCGCTCGTTTTGTTCACGAACTTCGTCGCCCAATTCCCGACCAACCATCTCGCGCGCTGGGCCCAATTCTGGTTGGGAGACTACTATTTCAACCAGCAAAACTACACCAACGCCGAGACGCACTATCAACTCTTGTGGAACAACGCATCGAACGTGATGGATCTGCGCTATCAAGCCGGGCTGCGCGCCGCGAGGGCGGCTCTGCTCAGGGACAAGCCGTCCGATGCCAACCAATATCTGACGAATCTGCTCACCACGCTGGACCGCGATACGAACCGGTCAGCGGCCATCGAAGTAGAGGCGTACCTCCTTCTGGCGGATGTGGCGCTGAAGGATGTCTCCGGGCCGACGCTCACGAACAGCGCGAAGCGCTTTGAGAATGCCTTGGTTCCTTTGGGGAGAATTGTCAGTTTTTACCCGACCAACTCGCTCGCGCCGGTCGCCCGGGCGAAGATGGCGGATTGCTATCTTCAGTTGGCCTCGCTGGATCCGGCCCAGGCGACGGCCTATTACGGCCTGGCGATGACCAATTATTACAGCGCCATGCTGCCACAAGGGCCCGCAGATGTCCCGACGCGAAGCCAGGCTGAAGTCGGGTTTGCCATTGCCCTCGAAAAACTCGCCCGCCTTAAACCGGTCGCGGAGCAGAAGCCCCTGCTGGATCGGGCGCTCAATCACTTCCTGAACGTGGCTTACGGAAAAGCCGTTGACACGGCGGCGGGAGGAAAACCAGATCCATTCTGGGTGGCCAAGGCCCGGCAAGAAGCCGCGAGGCTGGCGGAGAGCATGGATTTGACCGCCGCCACCGCGAACTTGCTGGAACGGCTGCTGCGCGATTTTCCCCAGTGGCAGAAAGTGCAGCCGAATCTGGCCAAGAAATTGCGGGAACTCAGAAGTGTTGAATGATTCCGGAATTTGACAACTGCCCCCAGGCCGTTTAGCTTTTCTCTGTTCTCATGAACGAGTCTCTCCAAGCCGAAGCGATGGTCACGTTGACGCCAAGCGCGGCGGACCACGTGAAGGAACTGTTGGCGAACGAAAAAGACAATGCCGCCAGGACGCTTCGCGTCTATGTCGAGGGCGGCGGATGTTCCGGACTCCAATACGGCATGGTCTTTGACGAAAAACGCGACGGCGACCTTGTGACGGACTGCCACGGGGTGTCCGTCCTCGTCGATTCTCTTAGTCTGAACTATCTCCGCGGAACCATCGTCGATTTCGTGGACAGCCTGAGCGGAGGCGGTTTCAAAATCTCCAACCCGAACGCCCGCCAATCGTGCGGGTGCGGAAAATCCTTTGAAGCCTAGGCAAACTCACAAAGAGCCTAGACTGAGAATGCCGTTCCGTGCGATGCGGAACGGCTTTTTTGTTGAAAGGGCCGATTTTGTTGGCCTTTTGACCGTTTCCATCCTTCGGAACTCCTTTTCCTAACACTTTCCTAACACTTGTTCGGTTTTTTGCCTGCGCAACCATGAAATCGGGAAATCCCGTTATGGTGCGTATGGCTCGAAATAAAATTATCATGGTCAGAAGCGGAAACACCGCGTTCAAAATTTACACGACCAAGTCAGTCAAGAACGGGCGGGAATACACCGGCTATGCGTTCAGCGACCACAGCGGCGGCGAGCGAAAGGTCTGGACTTTTGCCGACCTTGAGGAAGCCAAGAACAAGGCCAAAGAACTTGCTGAAGCCATCAACGCCGGTGAAACCGAAATCGTTCGCCTGCGCGACTGGCGTTATGAATGGCGCGAAGCGAACAGGGCCATTCAATCAACCGGCCTAAGCATTTCGCAGGTTTGCCGACTCGTTGTTGATGGCATCCGCATTCTCGGAAACCCCGACGAGTTCCCCCTGGCCTGCCAATTTTGGCGGCAGCATCGTCCAGATAAACCGATCACGCCGAAGCCCATAAAAGAAGCCATTCTGGAGTTCCTGCAAGATCGGAAAAGACGAATCAGCTTCAGGCGGCACAAAACTGAATCCTCCTACTTGAACGGGTTCGAGCGTGCTTTTGGCGAAAAACCCTTATCCGAGATCGCGGCTGCTGAAGTGGCTGACTTCGTAAACGCCCAGAGATGGAACCCAAAAACGAAAAACGACTTCTTGTCCAGCTTATCACTGCTGTTCGACGAAGCGCAAATCCGCTCCTGGGTAGGCAAGGACTGGAACGCGGCGAAGCAGGTCAAGCGATTTAAGGAAATCCGTGGACCAGTTGAGGTCTTCGAGCCGTGGGAGGCGAAACAAATTCTGGCACGCTTAACTATT
The DNA here is from genome assembly GCA_016871535.1 of Verrucomicrobiota bacterium. NCBI lineage: Bacteria > Pseudomonadati > Verrucomicrobiota > Verrucomicrobiota bacterium. Next base: position 2,857 of record VHCZ01000111.1, on the reverse strand, counting down.
GCAGCGCCGGAACTCGTCCCGTTCTTTGCTCTCTGGTGTTTCGGCGGAATTCGGAAGGAGGAGATTGCCCGGATGAGCTGGCCACAGGTTAACCGAGGTCTCGTGACTGGTTACATTGAACTTCCTGGAAGGATAACAAAAACTGGCCAACCCCGCACCGTTCCCATCACAGCGAACCTAGCCGCATGGTTTAAGCTCCACCGAAAAGAAAGCGGGAGCGTCGTTCCGGCGCATTGGTTAACCCCAACCAGGTCGGCAAAGGATAGACTCGACGAGATCACTCGTTTTATCGCTCGAAAAACTGGAGTGATCTGGCGAAGCAATGGTCCCCGCCACAGTTTCGCGACATATCATTTCAAACTGTACAAGGACCCAGGCGAGGTGACGAGCGTCATGGGCACAAGTCTGGAGAAATTCCAGAAACATTACTGGAACAAAGCCAGGACTGTGACCGAGGAGTTGGCTAAAGAGTGGTTCAACATTTTTCCGGATGCCACGGAAAACCTCATTCCGATCACTTCCGAACTTCCGAATCCAAGATCGTCCGATGCCATTCCTGATCGCGGCCCAGTCACCGAAGCGGTCAATTGCGCTTAGCAGGTGGGCTGCCGTTCTCCTCACCCTGCTCGCGAAGAGGCTTGAGAGCATTGTACTCAACGACACACCGCGTCATGACGAGACTTGTCCAGGGGTATTTTAGTTTTTAATAGGACTGGACGGTCCGGTCCGGCGGATTCGGTTTCTTGCGGAGCCATACGCCAAGCAGTCGCGTTCCACGCCTTGGCCCACGGCTTCAAGTAGGGTCGGACTTGGTCCCTTCTGCTTAGGCGGTGATCAAGACCATGGCTTTGCCTTCGGCACCCAGTTTCGTTTACCTGGATCGCTCTCCTCCTGCATACACTTCAGCCACTTCAATCGCGCCCGAAAGAAGTCATTGCGGCAGGTTCGTCTGTTCAACCAAGAGCGGTTCGACCATCGCGAAAACGAGCAAACGAGCCATACGCACCAAGCGTGAAGCATTTGAATCACTGTTACTGGAGAGAAAAGGTTCATACAGCGCGGTCCATTTCGGTCCGGCGGTGAAGCATCGGCCACCGGTCATCTTTGTCATGAAAAGCGTGCCCGGGACACGCCAAGTTCAACTTAAATTCTAGCGGACAAGTTCGGCTTCATCGTCGTCACGGACACGCTTCCTGGGTCTTCGCGTTGCAGGGCCTAAATAAATAGCGGATCAAGAAAGGTCACGTGACGACGGCATTAAATCGAGCAAATCCGGTTATAGCTCTGTATGACGACCACGCCGAAAGTCTTCGATACGGAAATTTTCCTATCCGACAGCACGGAGTCTCAAAAAGTTCCCTTAGGGTTCTCGGCGTTTCTGTTCCTCAAACAATGATGCGCTGGTCCAACTTTTTGTACAGAGGGTGTAGTTAAAACCAAAAGCATAAAATGCTGCTCAGAAACAAATCAACCATTCAACCGGAGCGCCAAGCCACCTGGCCAGCGGTCAACCAAGTTCTGCGAGCGGAGATAATTCGGCGCAGTGGTGGACTTGCTGAATTCTGGGAAATTTCGCCGATACGTATTGAGGACAACGCTCTCCACACGGACGAGATTATTGAACGACTGTTTCCTGCCGATGCGCTGCTGTGTTGCGGGCATTCTGCAAATGAATTTGAAACGCGCCGGCTGAATGCATGGCTCGGCGAACTAGCTGGACTTCAATTCATCGTGCCATCTCCGGTTCGCGCCAGAACAAAGGAACGAGTGCCTCCCATCGGTGGCTCCCGTCGATTTCTTGTCGTCCAATTTGACGAAGGCACAGTCGATGAGCAGGCGGCTCTGTTAATCAACTTGGCGGGATACGCGCCGCTCGTCTGCGGCGTTCATTCTGGCAACAATTCGATGGCTGGCTGGTTTTTTGTCCACGGACAGCCGGAAGACCGCGTCCTAAAATTCTTCCGTTATTCGATCTCCCTTGGAGCGAACCCAGCCACTTGGGCTCCTGCACATTTCGTGTGGATGCCCGATGGTCAGTCGGAGAATCGAAAACGCCAGACAGTTTACTTCCTGAACTTCCGGCCATTGGAGGCGCAAGCATGAAAAGTCTAGTTGAGTCACCGGAAATCCGTAATGTCCCCGAAACAGAGTCCGGGCTGACAATCCCATATCGCTCAAATGAAAACGAACGCCCCGTAATAGCCGCGCTACTGTACGAATTTCCCAAACAACCGCTGCCGGAAGCAATTAAAATCCTGCTTCGGCAAGCGCCGGAAAGTTTCGATGACACTCGACTTGGCACCTTGGCCCTTGCGATACGAGAAATGTCATTGATGGAGGACTTGGTCTGTCCAACAACCGTGAAAGAATGGTTAGAGAAGCACGGCAAGACCGAGGAAGCCGGGGGAGTCTTGTATATTGACCAACTCAAGTACGATGTGCTCTCGCTCGACATCGTGGAACTGGAAGCCAAGAAAGTATTGCAAGGTTACCAAAACCGAAAACTAACAGCAGTGTTGTCCGAATCACTCAAAACTGCCGTCGATGCGCCGACAAAGACTCTATCCATTGCCGAACATGTCGTAAGTGCTTTGACCGAGTTGGCGGCTGACGGAACGGGATCACGAAAACTGTCTATCCGCAATCCAAACGAGATTCTTGCTATGCAGTTCGACGACAGTGACATCATTCTTGGCGACAGACTACTCGCCAAAGGACAGTCCCTCACCAACTAATAGGAATTTGCTTTTTCATGGCGGGAACCGAGCCTGACCGTTCCGGGGTATTATCGCAAGAAATTAAACCCTTCAGATGCGACGCAGTAAGGATTCCCGCCAATCCCCGGAGAAGAGTGCTG
>VHCZ01000110.1 GCA_016871535.1 Verrucomicrobiota bacterium | reverse complement strand
GCCGGGCTGAAGCTGAACCAAACTCCCGCGGAATTCCTGGTCGCGTTCGTCATAACACAACGGGTAGCCTTGTCGCCAATTGCTGTCTCCAGGCGCGCGGTAGCGAACTTGGGCTTCCGGCAAAACGCCACTCGCTGCGCGCCCCTCCACGTCACCGGGCTTCCAATACAGGCCGATGCATTCAAACGTTGGCGCCGCGGTCTGGGCGTAGGCGGAAGCGAACCAGGCCATTCTGAACGCGACCCATAGGATGCTGAGCAGATAACGCAGGCCGTCCAACTTTCCAATACGATTCGCGGTATGGACTGGCTGAACCTTCATCACAGTTCCTTTCATCATCAGGCGATTCACAACGTCTTTTGTCGATGCTGAACAAGGCAGCCAAATCTCATCCCATTCGCCTGACAGCCGCTTTGATTGCGGTCAATCTCCAAGGACGAAGAAGGACATCTCCCGCGTCCGTCAACTTGCAGCCGAGCGCGCAGAGGAGACTGAACGACGACTTGAAGATGACTTCTCTAAAGGGGATCATACCTGGAACGGCTCGATGCCCCGCGGATGCTGAGTTGGCCAATCCGTGAGAAGGCCTCTGCGCTCGAAAGCGATATGGCAACGACCAATTTGCTTGGAACATCTGCCCATGATAAAGGCGTTGATCTATCAACCAACTTCGGTGTCGTTTACCAGGTTAAGAAACTGCAGATTCACACAGCATCCGAAGCGAACAGGGTCCTCGCAGAGCTCAAAGTCAACTTTGACAAAGAGCGCTTTGAGGACGGCAAGGTGATCCTCGTCATTGACGACATTTCAAAGGAAGTGAGGCAATACCTCATCGACATGGAAGTTCAGTCCATCAGCAAGGACGATGTGCTCAAGATGACGGCAAATTTTGAGGAGACAGAAGATCGCCAAAAAGTTCTGCGCATCGTTTATGAGGAATTCCGGCGGGAGTATTCTGGCCGGATTGAATAGCGGATTTGCCGCAACTCCTGTCGCGGCGATTCGCAGGAGCACGCCACGCCCAGCGGCATGCCGGTGGAGATGGAGGTAGCCGGAGTCCAGACCTGCAATGGCATTCAGGCATTTTGGCTCGGTGGTACCCAAAACCATCGCGAAGCGGATTCTGAACATTGAATACATGGCCGACCGGATTGATTTCATTCGTGGAGGCAGTTTTGATACTCTGGCGCGTTTCGCTGGCGATCCAGACACGGTCTTCTTCATTCAGTTCCGAGCCGATTTCGAGGTCTTTCGGCAGCCCTGCACAACGAAAGGCAAGCAACTGATGCGCTATGTGCTTTGCTCTTTGGAACGCCAACATAGTCAGCAAGACAGTTGGCATGCAACTGAATCCACGATTGAGCACATTCTGCCAGACAGTCTCGATGAAGCTTGGTCAGAAACATTTTCCGAAGAGGAGCACGCGCGCTACGTGGATCGTTTGGGGAATTACGCCCTGCTCGAACAGGGGAAGAACAAGGATCTCGGACAGAAGCCGTTCACGGTCAAAAAAGCCATCTTTGGCATCAGCCAATATGGACTCACGCGCGACGTTGCGGCTTGTGACGAATGGAGTAAGGACAACATCGCTCAGAGGCAGAGGAAACTTGCCAGGCTAGCACTCACGGTTTGGAGGCTTCCTTAGAGCTGCCAGAGGATTGGGACAAGACCATCGGCCGCGAGTTGGAGGAGGCGGATGTGATCGTGCTGATGTGGAGCACGCAATTCGAGGCGTCGGATTGCCGTCAGAACTGCGTCTGGCTCTCATCGGGTCACCTCAAGATGGCTCAACGGATACCACCCTTCCGCGTCGCGTCCAGCGATGGCCAGGCGCACGGCTGGAGCTTGCGTTGTTGCGTCAATGACTCCCAAGGCTAAAATGGTCCATGTGATTCCAGGTTTTTGAGAAGCCGCCCAGGTCGCCGAGGCAATCCGCGCGCCACCCCAGCCCGTCCTTCACCGTCCGCTTCATTCCCTTTTCTCTGTATTGGCCGGAGCCGGTGCACATGATCCGGAAGGCGAACTTTTGGCCGACGCGCCGGGCGTGCGCGAGTAATTCGTCGAACCTGGCGAAATCGATCTCGCCGTCGCGCGGTTCGATCTCGCGCCAGTAAAATCGGAAATACGCGCTCGCGCTGGGCAAGCCTTGGAGATTCTTATCGTCGTCAGCGAAATGGTGGAAAGCTTGCCAACCCATGCCGGGATTCGCCAGCAAGTCGTCGATCTCTCGCGGTTCAACTCGAACCATGATTGCACCGGGCTGAACTGCGGACGGTGGCGCCGCGGCCTGTTTCGCGCCGGCTTGGTTGGAGGCGGCCAGGTTCAACAGAAGAGCGAGCAGGCCCACGAAACACACCAAAGACACAGAATCGAAGTGCGTGGCCGACGCGATTCCCCTCAGCCACCGCGTGAAGATTTCTGGATCTTCAACAGGTTCACCTTTCGCGTCTTTCGTGTTTTTTGTGGGCTGAACTCCCGTTTCCAGTTTCATTTTCGTATCCTCAATGATGCGCCAGGATGGCCTCCCGCTGTGAACGCGGAATTGACGGGTGTCAGAAGCCCAAAGCGTCACGGAAACGCGCCGGGGCGGAGACCAGCGCTCCGCACGCCAGGTTCATGCGCCGTACGGCTTGCGGGCCGTGGAAGCTTCCCATGAACGCCTCTTGTTCCGCCAGGTTTTGGACTGCGCCAGTCTTCTGGCGCTTTCGATCCGCCAAACCCGCCCTAAAGCGGCAGAAGACTGCCGCACTCCAAGACGCTGGCGCGCCGAAGCTCGTTCTTCTCCGTTAATGGCTGCGATGCGCGATCCAGAATTCGTGGAAACTTCCCATGAACGTTTCGTCCGGACCGCGGCCTTCAGGCCGCCTCGGCGCTGGACTCCGGAGTGGGCCCGAAGCAGCCTAAAGGCTGCGGTCCGCCCGGTTTTCGGCTCACTTCCGAAGCCTGAAGAACCGGCTGGTTGGCGCGGGTTGGACGATGAAGGGGCTGGCGGGGCTTCCTTCCACGCCCGCCCACGGACCATCAATGGCATTGGCGGTTTGCAGAACAAAACCAGCACCGTCCCAACTCAACGTGATTGTCCCGCCGGATCGCGCCATGGCCAGCCGCACCGCGCGCGCGATCGGTTCGATGCGGCGCATGGAAACGCCGAACGTGATGTCCGCGCTCCGAAGATTGTAGTTGTGCACCTCCACCGCCAGGACGTTCTCGCCCAGAACAAGATTTCCAACGTCTGCGGGGACGGTGAATTCGTCGAGGCACGTAGCGTCTCCGTCACAGGGATAGCCAGTCGCCAATGTGCCGGCGTCGGCGCGCGCCGGCATCCGCAGCCGGTGGATTTCAGTTCCGTTGAGGTAAAAGACCGCTCCATCATCGATGTAACCGGAAAATGCCAGGGAACTGGCGGACACCAGATTCTCGAGCTTGAATCGGGTGCGAAAATAATACGTGACGTGAGGGTAGCCGCTGTTTTGCGGATTGGCCGGCATCTCGGTGTTCTTCGGCTCAACCAACGCGTTGGGCCCGGCCGCGCGCACGTCCGCCCAGAGCAAGGCCGGCTCCGGCCCGCTCCACGCCGAATCGTCGTAGCTGCGGCTCGTCCAATCGGTCCCGTCGAAGTTGGCCGTCGTGAATTTCCAGGAGTTCGTGAGGCCAAAGATTTGATTCGTCGTCACGTAATTCGTGGTGACAAAATACAAGTTCGGCGAAGTGTATTGTTGGGATCTCGCGGTGGAAACGGCGCGATAATAATAGCCCGTGTTCGGCTTCAAGCCTTTGAGTTCCACGACGTGTTGAGTCACGAGGTCCGAGAGAATTCCTGAGCTGCCACCGAAATCGGCCGTGGGACCAAACTGCACTTCGGAGGTAGCCGGTTCAACCGTGGTCCACGTGATCCGGGCGGTGGTGTCGTCGGGAACCGCGGCGACATCATTGATGAAGCCGGGCAGCGGTTTGGCGAAGATGCCGAAATGGCTGCCGACCGTTCGCTCGCGGCCCGAATCGGCGACGGCGCTGGACCGATTCAGCCGCTTGGGAACGCCGGTGCTGTCTTCGATCACGAGCGTCGTGGAGCCTCCGCCGTCCATGTTCACGCCATCGTGCGCGCCCAGCAGCAGCAGCCAGCCGGCCGTTTCGTAATCGTTCGCGCCGGAACTGTATCCGGACTGCCGGCCATCGATGCCCACGAGGTAAAGATAGCGGCGATCCTGCGAAATGCCGAAGGCGGTGCGCGGCTCGACTTCGCGTGCCGCAGAGCGATTCACGATATTTCTCCCGTTCACCACGAGGGGGTAATTTCCCGAAATGGCCGTGAAAACATCCGCCACGCTGGCCGCCGGCCAGTTTGTGTGCAGGACCGTGGGGCGATTGTTCGCGTCGAAAAGAATCGTCGCCGCGTGATCTCGCCCGTCCTGGGCCGACACCACCACGCCCTCGCTGATCTGCAAGCCATAGACGTCCATCGGCGTGTACGCCGGAAGGTAATAGTTGCGCCCGCTGAAGAAATTCGCGTTGATCGCGGCCTGCACTTTGTAAGTCTTCAAGAAGTCGCTCATCGTAAGAGCGCCGATTTCCCGCACGCCGGCCGAATAGCTGGAGATGCGGGGCGTCGTGAAGAAACGGATATCCGGGTCGGTCAGGTCTACGCGGAACGCATGGACGACCTGGCGGTTTGGGAAATCGCCGCCCGGGAGGTTCGTGCTGGCGGAATGATCGACGCCTTTGAAGATGGGTTTCCAGAGGCCTACCATCGTCGCCGCCCTCGCCGAGAGGCCAGTGGCCAGCAAGGTGGCAGCCAGGACCAGTCTGAATGAAGTTTGCATTACGTGGAATGGAGTTGAGCCGGAATCAAGGCCAGCAGTCACCAACGTTGAACCGCGGGAGCTTTGAACATCGAACATCGAACATCGAACTTTGAACCCGAAACCCGAAACTCGAAACTTGGAGTTAACGCCCGCTATATTTGTAGTCATAGCCCGGAATCGGATCGCGCGTGTAGGCTGCGTTGTATCCGTCGTAATAAATCTTGGTCAGCCCCGCGTGCCCGTCCGCGAAAGCGACCACGCTTTTCGCGTCGCAGTAAAAAGGCGCGTTGGCTTTGCCGGTCTTGCTGCGATGCCAGGATAAGGGAGCGTGAGCGGCCCATTCCATGAGCAGGAGCGTGCGTCGCGGTTGATTTACCGCGGGCAGTTTCCAGCCTGCGATATTCGGCGCCCCCAGCAAAGTCACGCCGTTGAACACGTAACTCCCGTAGTCGAATCGCGGACTCAGGCAGAACGGCTGCGGGTCGGAGTAACCCCGGTCCGCCGGACAGGCAAAGACGCGGTCATTCGGAGAGGAAGCACCCGTCAACCCCAGGTAACTCTTGACCTGTTCCTTGTACCACCACCAGAAATCTCCGGGGTGCGCGCGGGTCGGCCCCGGCAAGGTCGCTTTGTGATCGTCGGCGTAAAGCAGAACCGCGCGGCCAATTTGCTGAAGGTTCGCCGTGCAAGCCTTGAGGCGCGTTTTGTTCCGGGCCACGTTGAGCGGCGTGATCACCAGGGCCGCGAGCACCGCGCACGTGGCCAGCGTCACGAGCAGATCGGCCCGGGTGAAACCGTCGATGGTAGGGCGGTGCTGCCGCGCCGCCGAATCGATCGAAGATCGGCTGCGCGGCAACGCAGCCCTACCGTCGCCCAAAGGGCGCACCTGAGGACTATGAACCGAGAAATGACAAAAAGCATGTCCCGTACGGGACAAAGTTTCGCATCCGGCTTGAGGCGGTTCAGGGGAAGTTCCCATGGCCACGGCGCCCTGCACACTTCCCATGAACCGTCTCCTCGGACCGTGGCCTTTAGGCCGCTTCAACGCCAAACTCCGGACCGGGGCTGGAAGCAGCCTGAAGGCTGCGGTCCGCACAGTTTTTGGTTCGTTGGAATTGCTCATCGGCCCCCCGTGTTAAGGGTCCCGCTCGTCTGGGGCTGATTACGTTGCCCGCAGCCGTGCGCCGGATCAGTTCAAAAAAATCACCGGAAGGAACTTCCGCAGGCCGGATCGGATCGGCCTGGATCAACTGAGTTCCGGCAATCGCGGCCTGAGCCCGGCGAGCTTCACGTTGAAAACTGGCCAGCAGGAGGTCGAGCGCCGGTTGCCGGAAAGCCTCGGTGTCGCGCGTAATGACGGTGATTTGTCCTCCATGTCCCAACAGGCTCAAGGCCTCCGCCGCCAAAGCCCGTCCAATGCCGGAATGGAGTTTCCGATCCACTCGCGGCGCGAACTCGCAGGAAGAAAGAACGACGACGGCGAGTGCTGCGGAAGCGATCAGCGCAGCGGTGATCTCCACGTGCCTTGGATAACGCATGATTATCTGTTGGCCGCGTGTGGTCTCGGCTTCATCCGGTTTTCGCGACCAGAGCGGTGAAAGCCGGGACTAGATGCTGGTCGCCATTCCTGCGTTATCTCCGTTTGCTCCTGTTGCATTTGAGTCCGATGGCCAATCGCGCAGATCGAGTCCGCGAGGCTAAAAGATCCCCCGCGGCTTTGACAGCACGACGTTCGTCAGTCCGGACGCGAGCGCCGCGCTGATTTGGGCGCGCAGGTTGGCGGTCTTCGTTTGCTGGACGCTGCCGTCGGCCAGCGCCAGATTACCCTTGCGGACATGGAGTGTTCGATCCCAGGCCGCATCAATCGAAGAACCCAGATAAATGCTCCACCTGGGGTCCAGTCCACCGTCGCCGCCCGTCACGTTGAAATCTCCCAGGAGAATCGTTTGCGGACGGTCCTCGCTGGAGTTCAGTCCGATCAGGTAACTGACGTGGGCGTCGCCCGAAGCGGAGACCCAGTTCATCGCGGCCCTCTTTTTCGTATTCGCCGGGCAAAGCAGAATGCTGGGGGTAGCCAGTTCGTTCGAGCAGATGCGGAAGTGATCCATCCAATCGGCCGAATCGAGGCTTCCGCCGTTCGTGACGGAGAGGTTCCAGGGATATTTGTCGGCGTTGTCGCCGGCCCAAATCCGGAAGCTGAGGCTCATTTGCTTCAGATTGTTCACGCAAGCAATTCGTTTGGCTTTGGCTTTGGCCGCGGCCAGGGCCGGCAGGAGCATTCCCGCCAGCAAAGCGATGATCGCAATCACCACCAGCAACTCGATCAGCGTAAAAGCAGTTTTCTTTCGTCTCATAATCTCTCTCTTAAGCCCGGAGCATCATCCAACAGCCTCCAGAAACCAGCACGCGCTATACCAGACGCCGCGCTGAACATTGGTTAAGATGCATCTGCACGAACCCACCCCTTCGCCCCTCCCAGGAGGGGAACTTGAAACTACCCGGGAAAAACGAAGCTCCCCTCCAGGGAGGGGCGGGGGCTGGGTTCTTCGCCATGGTTATCGTCCATTCACGGCAATCGGATAATGACCAGCGAATCTTTGTCAAACCACGCTTCACCGGCGCTGGCGCGAAGCTCGCACATGAGCACAATTTTTTCCTCCGGCGCGTGCGTTTCAAAGTCCATCTCCAAGGTCTTCCAGGCGCTGCTGCCGATCAACTTAGACGACGCGCCGGCCCGGTCAGCCACCCGCAGCCGTGCGCCGTGGTTCTCGCCAAACGGCAGCGGATTCACGCCGGTGACCCTGGCTTCACCGCGAAACCGATATCGCCCAGGAGCCAGCCGAATGGTGGTTCGCCAGGACGCTGAAGTTCTTGGCCCGGCTGAGATCTTCAGCGCCGGCTTCCCCTCCGAGGTCTTCGCTTCCTGCATCTGGCCTCCGCGCGGCGGGTCCACCGGCTTCCATCCGCCGAGCAAGGCCGGGCCATTCTGGAAATCCGGAAATGCGGGCTCCGGTTCGCTCAATTGATACCGAAGGCTGACTTCTCTGGCGCGAATTTGAGCACAAAGCTCCGCGGCTTCCCGCTCTACGGCTTCAACCTCGCTGGCTTTCAGAAACGGCCGTAATTCAGCCAGAAGCTGAGTCACTCGACGGGTCAGCCGCTCCGACGAATACAGCGACTGGAACAGCGCCCTGAACTTCGCTTCATACTGCTTGCGGCCTTCCGGGATTTCCAGGAGCGCGCGCGCAACCAAACCTCGCATCTTCGGTTTCCAATCCAAATCCGCCTTCGCAAAGATTTGATCCATGCCGGACGGGAGGAACACGATCCGGTCCGCGCCGGGTTCGTGGTAAATCCTGAAGTTGTTTCGGCCCAGACAATAGCCGTCCCAGTGGCCAATCATGATTTCGATGGCCATGAAGCTCAGGAATCGCTCCAGGTCGAGCGCCGCGTTCAAGCGTTGCCAACGGCGGTGCAAATCGCGTTCGGACGCGGCGGCAGCGAGGTGTTTCAAAGCCTTTTGATCGTCGGCCGAGTCGGGTCCGAGTTGACGTTTCATGCGCTGGTCCACGTCACGGCCTTCCTCCGGTTCATACAGATGTCCGTCCGCGCGCGGGAAGTTTCGGGCGACAAAACTCTCGGCGAAGCCTTCCTTCAAGACATAGAAACCGACCGGACGCCCGTTCAACTCCACGCGGGCGTGAGTCACGCGCGGAACCGGCATCTGCGCGGGGCGGAACAATTCCGTCCCGATCTGTTCCTTGAGATAACTCGGATCTTCGACCGAATTGTTGAGATGAAGCTTCGTCAAACCGCGGAAGTTTTGGCCCGGCACAAAACGGTCGAAGTCCACCGTCAAACTCGGTTTGCCATCGATGGGGCGGAAACTGCCGGACGCGCCTTTCAAGTGCAGCCCGGCGTCGGCGAAAGTCTGGCCCTGAACACGAACCTTGGCGCGGACGTATTTCCGGCTTTCGGCGCGCAGGCTTTCGAGGTCCCGCGGCGCGACCTCAATCTGAATTTGCCAGACGGGATGAACCGCGAACACGTCCTCGGTCGAGGTGTTTTCCCCGGCGCAAACGGCGCAAATTCCCAACGTCAATGCGGCCACCCGTGCAACGCAGACTCGTAGTCTGATTCGGCCCAAGGAAGAGACGCAACCCCTTCGGGTTTGCTTCCATCTCGCTCGCTTTACCCAGGGCAGCTCGTTCCTCGCGACCCAGGGCTGGAGGACGCAATCCCCTTGGGATTGGCGACCGCCGTCCCCAGCGCGGCTGACGCCGCAACCAAATGAATGCACGCTTCGCCCGCGCTGGGAGTTCAAAGTTTCAGGTTTCAAGTTCAAGGTCCGAGCCTGGAAGTTGTTGCCTCATTCAACCGATTTAACGATCTAACGATTCAACTCACTTAGAGCCTGTCTGAAAAATGGGTGGAACGGGCTACCAGCCCGTGTTTGGCGGCAACCTGCCGCCAAAAGGCCCGGCGGGCTGGTAGCCCGCCGCAACAGGCCGGTGGCCTGTTCCACCCAGAAGACAGTTTTCAGACAGGCTCTTAACGAATTACCGCCCCGACAACGCCGCGCCCGTTCGATCCGGAGCCGCCAGGCTGGCGCTCTTTTTGATCACCACCACGGAATTGGCGATCGCTCGCTCGTATCCGTCACACGGACGATTCCGAACCCGGCCATCAAACCAGAGAGTCGCCGATCCGCCGCCGTCGAGATTGATGGCTTCCCGGCAGCCCAGCTCAACCATGAGCGCGGCCAACTCAGTCAGGGTCATCCCCACGGAGAGATTGCGTTGCCGGCCATCCACCTGGACGAGAAAGAAAGAATTCTCATTCCAGCCGATGGCGGATCGCGGGTGGCGTTCGGTCATGGAAGTGAATTCATAAGAATCCGAATCGGCCGGTTGAATGCGCTGGCGCTTTCCGTCGCGCACCAGGAGGGGGCCGCCGCTCAGGGCGGTTCGCGCGCCGCGCAAATTGGGCGAGGTCGCGGTGGAAATCACCAACTCGTCCCCGCTTTGCAGCCGGGGAGCGCGCCGGGCCAGGCTCGGGCCAATTGACAGGACCATCGTTCCGGGGAGCAGGCGCGTGTTGCCCGTTTCGCGGACCTCGCGAATCCGCGCCGGGTAGATGCGGCCGGGCCGCAGCGGCAGCCAGAGCGTGTTTCCGCGCGGCTCCAGGACCAGTTCGCGTCCTCCGCTGGTCTGCGTGGAGGGCCCGATTGCGGGTGTGTAAAGCTCGATTTCGTTTGAGGAGCGGCCTCCGTTCAATCCGATGCGCGCGGTCCTGCCGTCGGGCCAGGTGACTTCGAGAAGCGAGGCCGTGTTCGTGGCGTGCGGTTCGCCCAGGGCATCGATCCAGAAGCTGACGCTGCCGGAAGGCGCGCTGATCATTTCTCCTTCGACAATTTGCAGCCCGCGCGGATCGCCCGCGTACGGCCCGCCGCGTTGATAGAAGTCGCCGTTGATCGCGGCCATCGGTGTGGCGTGTTCGGAGGCCAAAATCCGCGTCTGGTCGCTGAGCCGTCCCAACCCCACCGCGTGCCCTCCCGCATGCACGGCGCACACTCGAAACGGCGATTTGCCCAGGGGCACGCGCACCACGTGAATCGACCACGGAGAACTCGCCCGCCGGTAGTTCTGGTAGGCGATATCCGGCGCCGCTCCCGATCCGGAAACGGATGAATCATCCGCCGGTTCGGCAGCCAGCATCGCGGTGGCTGACGCGGAAAGGCATACGAACATCCGGACCTTCCAACCAGCCGCCCGGATACGCGGCCCAATCCGCCCAAAGCTCCCAAAGCCGCCGAAGTCTGAATTTGTTGTCTCCACATGCGAAACCATACGTCGCGAAATTAGCAAATCCCATTCCCGGAAGCGATCATACTACGCGACCGGGCAGGAGCAACGTAACCAATCGGCTGCGCCGTCAGCCGCGCTGGGCTTCTGCGACTCACGCCTCTTCTGATTTTGTCAAGGAACCCGGTTTCCGGCCCCCGGCGTGGGCTGCAGGATTTCAAACGCGCTCGAATAGTCTCCAGGCCGGCCGCAGGAAAGGTCCGTCTGCTGCGGGCCAAATGTAACCGAGTCGAGCAGCGCGTTGTAATGGGCGTCGCTGTCCACGAGGAAGATTTGTTCGCCTTCAGCGGAGAGCTTGAAATTGGCGTGCAAGCCGGCCGCCGCCGTTCCGTCTTCATCCGCCCAGACGATCAGAAACCCGCGGGCAGGAATCTTCGTTCCGGCCGGGAACTGCCATTTGCGAGGATTGCGCGGATCGTCACTCAGATAACGGCCCGTGAGATCCGCCTCCACATCCGTCACGTTGCGCAGTTCGATCCAGTCGTCGTAATCGCCCTGGGGATCGGCGAGCGTTTTGGCGTTGTCCGCCATGAATTCGCTGATGACAACGGGCGAGACCCCGCCGGACGAAGTTGTCACGCGGAAGCTGTAGGTTTCCTGTTCCGCGCGCGCGGGCGCGAAGCTGGAGGCTTTAACCGCGTTGCTGGAACGCGCTTCGACGTAATAGCGGACTTTGGCGCCTGCCAGAAAACTGGCTGTGGCTCCGCCGTAAATTCCGTCGCCTCGCTCGCCGTCCCCGTGCGCCCCGTCGTCGAACATCTGCGCGCGCGAAAATTTCCCCGCGGAACCGGCGCGGAAATAGAGCCACACGGAGTCGATGCCCTCGCCGGCCGAAGCTTGCACGTCCGCGGTGACGGCCACCGGGGCGCCGGCCGAAGGCGAAGCCGGTTCGGACACGGCCACGATGCGAGGCGCGACCGGCCGCAGTTCCGCGTGATTCGTGAGGAAGTTGCAGCGATTGGTGACAAAGGTTTTCAGCGCGGCAAGGTCGTTCGCGTAGGCCGTCATTGTGTAATTCTTCTTCGTATCCGCAATGATCGCCTCGATACTGAGCGTATAGAATTGGACGATGGCCGGGGTCAGCGCCGCGGGATTGAACGATTCCTTCAGCACCGTGCGCATGTGCGCGAGGTATCGCTGGCGCAATTCCGGGACCCCCAGCAGCCGGTAAAGGACCGGCCGAGTGGTGAGGCCTGCGCCTTGCACGGGGGAAAGTTGAACGTCACCCGCCACGAAGGCTTCATTGCCGTCGTGCTCCACCGGATGAATGCGGCCGCTTTCCGGCTCGTAGTAGAATCCGTAATCCGCGCCTTTGTTGAAATAACTGTCGTCGTCCGCGAAGACGTTTTCGACCGCCAGGAACCAGAGCCAGTTGTCCACGGCGAGCACGTCCTCGACTTTGTCACGCAATTGATCCGCCGGCGTGTTGTTGAGCACATCGATGGCGTGAACCAGGCGTTCCCAGGCGTTGGTGGAATTGTCGGTCTTCAATTCGTAGCTCGACCGGTACGCGGCGACGTCCGCGCCCAGCCAGCTCAACGCCGAAAGACCGCTGGAAAATCCCCCTCCGCCGCCGCCAGGCCGCCCGCCGCCGGGAGCGCCGCCGGTGCCGCCTCCGATGTTCGGCGCGCGCCAGCGATCGCCGCGGTCGCTGGCGAACCATTCCTTGATCAATTCGTTGTTCTCCTGCTGCACAAACGAATAGAGGCCCCAATACTCGCCGTTGATGTTGAGCTTCACCAGGCTGCCCAGGGGCGAAACGGAATATTTCCGCATCGTGTTGAAATAGATCGGCTCGCGCATGATCGTCTCATCACCGGCCGCATTGTTCAGGTTGATGGTCTTGTACTTCATCAACCGGGACTCGGAATTCGTGTAATTCAGCTCGATGTTCAGCGATTTCTTCGTGCCGCTCATGGTGAAGGAAGTGTTCCCCCGGTAACGGATGCCCACGCCGAGATTGGTCGCGCCGTTGTCCATCACGAGCGTGCCGAGGGTGTTGGAGCCGGTCGTCCGGCCGCGGGTCAGCAAGGATTGCCAGTTGGCTTGCGTGAAGGTGAGGCTGAGGGTTCGCAGCAGCGTGGGATCGAAAAGCCCTTCGGTCTTCACCGCGCGATAAAATCGGTGGCGATCAGTCAAACGGCTCAGAGAGCGTGATGGAGCGTTGGTGCCACCGGACAGCAGCGTGCCGAATGCCGTGAAGTGGGTCCACGTGGCCAAATCGTCCGAAGCCTGGATGCGCCAATCGTCATCGCCGTCGCCCTGCACTTGGAGAAGAGTGTTCGTGCCAAGCTGGCGGAGGAGAATCTTGGCTTCGTCCGCGCGCGTCACGACAAGGATCACCGCGAAAGCGGCAAGAAAGGCTGAGGAGCGCAGCCAAGCATTTCTCACCCATGAACCCGCCGCTTCCCCTCCCAGGAGGGGAGATCTATGCGGCGTCGCAGGGCCCAGTTCCCCTCCTGAAAGGGGCGAAGGGGTGGGTTGGTTCATCACGGGAAACGTGAAGAGTCCAAGCATAAGGGCACGATAAGATTGGCTGGCCCGTGGCTACTTCCCGGAGAGCGCTTGTGTTGCTTTGAGCAGGTACGCCCGGCGTTGATCCGCGAAGCTCTTTAGGCCGATGGTTCCGCGCCCGCCTGGGCCAAAACCTCCGCCTTGAACATCATCCGTGAGGCTCTTGCTGAAAGCTTCGGTCGTGGAGAGCTTGCGCGTGTCCGATTTCACTTCCGCGGCAATCAGCGAGTGATACTGCCGGGCAATGGGGCCGAGCCGATTCCAGTCGAGCCATTTTTCGGCGATGTCGCGCACGTAGCCGAGATAGCGCGCGCGCAGCGATGGCACGGCGAGTAATTTCGAGATCAGCGGTTTGTTCGGATCGTTCGCCGCGATTAATGGATCGAGTTCGAGGCCGTTGATTCGCGGTCCGCCGCCGAAAGCCGGAGGCCCGCCCGGTCCAACCGGCCCGCCAGGGCCGATCAACACGTCTTGAGGACCGCCTCCGGGAGGAGGTTCACCCGGTCCTCCGCGTCGGATGAATCCACCGGGCCCGCCGCGGCCACCGAACCCAGGTCCACCGGAACGGCTGAACGTTTCATTCGCATCGTGCGGGAAGATGTGGAAGCGCTTCTGTTCGTCCTGGTAAATGCTGTAATCGCTCGTGCGAATCCAATAGCCGTCGTTGTTGACCAGAGCGTTTTCGAGCGCGAGAAATTTCAAGGCGCCATTGATGTCGAGCAGCGGCGCGAGCGCCTCTTCCAATTTATCGGCGGAGGTTTGATCGAGGACCTTGCAGAGCCTGGCCAGATCCGCCCACGCCTTGGGATCGTCTTTGGATTTGATTTCATAGACGCGCTTGTATTGCGCGAGGTCGTCGCCGAGGTAAGCGAGACTGCCGCGGCCGCCGGGGCTGCCCGGAACTTTCCAGCGGGTGCCTTTAGTTGTGCCGAACCAATCCTTGACGAAATCCTTGTTGAACTGCTGCACGTTGACATAGATGCCCCAACTCTCGCCGTTGATGACGACGCGCCCGAGATTGGCCTTCGGCGCCGGGATATACTCGCGCGCGATGTGATGATAGAGGATCGTGCGCAGGAACGTCGGGTCTTCGTGGGAATTGAGCAGATTCAGCGTGCGATACCCGCCGATCTGTTGCTGTTCGCGAACAAGATCCAGCGAAAGATTCAGGGAACGTTTCCGTCCTTCGCCGACGCCAAAGGACGACATGCCGCGAAAATGAACGCCGACATCCTGAAAGGTCTTGCCGTCCACCGTCAGTTTCGCGGGCACTTCGACGTCGGTGTTGTGGAATTCGACGAGTTCCTTTTCCCAGTCCGCTTCCTCGAATTCGAGGAAGAAAGTCCGCAACGTCTGCGCGTCGTAGAGCGGCGCGCCGGGAAAAGATTTTACATCCGCGGGCGAAACCTTCGGGCCGGGCTGGGGCGGTTCCATTTCTCCGCCGCGACCGAAGAATCCAGGACCGCCGCGACGTCCGCCGCGGCCGGCCACGCCTTCGCGCTGGAGGAATTCGCGCGCGGCTTTTCGCTCCGCGGCATCGAGGCGACCGTTCCCGTCCTTGTCGAACTGCTTCACCAATTTGGTTTCCTGCCGCACCATGCCGCCGAATCCACCGCGCCCCGGACCGCCGCGCCCTCCGGGACCTCCCGGCCCAAAACCAAACGGCGGCGGCCCATCGAACTCAGGTGGGGGCGGCGGCGGCGGGCCATCCCCGCGACTCGCAACACCCGCGTTCTGGCCCAGGAGGGCAATTCCGAAACTCAACGCGACACCGACCGTCGCGGCCTTAAGAGAGAGCAATGTCGATTTCATGGCGCTAATCTACACTGAAGTGCATTAAGCCAGCATTAAAGCGAGAGACAATTCCGATCTAGAACGCGCAGCCCAATGCCACCGCCGGCGCCAACCCTTGAAGTCCACGCATGAATCGTCTCATGTCGTAACGCTACGCCACAGCGGATTACAGTACTGCTTGGTCCGCGGGATGGACGACAAAGCTCGTAGCGCAGAGTTGCACTCTGCCGTATCGCAGAATTGTATTCTGCGGGGCGTCTCCCAGTCCGAGCACGCTGGGACTTGCCGGCGCCCTGCCGATTGGAAATCGGCGATACAGCAGATTGAAAATCTGCGCTACGGTTCTCCGGTCGATCTGTCGTCAATCCCACGCTCTGCACAGTAAGCTGGCGGGACCTTGCGTTCTCCAACCGGGGATGAGATGTTCGGCCCGAAACAAACAATTTTTTCCCATGCGCATTCTGTTGACGCTTCTCCTTCTCGCCACGATTGGCCGCGCCGACACGATTATCAATGGCCGGCGATCGTTAGTGTTCGAGGGGCAATCGTCCCAGTTGATCGTGGACCTCGCCGGCGGCTCCATCACGGACTTCCATTTGCGCACTCAACCTTTGAACCCGCTGCAATGGGGAAACAAAGGCGAAGGCGTTGAGCCTCGGCCGATGGGGCATTTTCTTTGCCTGGATCGGTGGGGCGCGCCCTCCGAAGCCGAACAGAAAAACGGCATGCCCTTTCACGGAGAAGCGTCGCGCGTCGAATGGCAAATCACTCAGACGCCCAAGCCGAAGGATGGAAAAAACCAGGGCGAGATGACCGCGACGCTGCCTCTGGCCGGATTGAAGGTGCAGCGCCGGATCGAACTCTCCGTCCGCGATGCTTTTTTCATCGTGCATGAAGAAGTCACGAACCTCAACAAACTGGGCCGCGTGTTCAATATGGTTCAGCACCCGACAATCGGGCCGCCTTTTCTGGACGAGCACACAGTCGTGGACGCCAACGCCCGCCGCGGCTTCATGCAGAACAGTCCGTTGCCCAATCCCGAAGAGCCCGCCGTGGTCTGGCCGGAAGCGCGCCAGGACGGCCAGCCCGTGAACCTTCGCTTTCTGACCCGCGATCACAATCCGAATGTCGTGTCCTACACCCTCGACGAGGAATATGGGTGGACGACCGCGAGCAGTCCGGCCCAGGGACTGTTGATTGGGTATCTCTGGAAAACGTCGGAATACCCGTGGTTCAACGCCTGGCGGCACGCCGAGAATGCCAAGCCCGCGGCGCGCGGCCTCGAATTCGGCACGACGGGATTGCACCAACCATTCCCGATCCTCGTGGCCAAGGGCCGCATCTTTGGGCGAACTCTCTACGAGTATCTGGACGCCGGCCAAACGATCGCCAAGCGCTATGCGTGTTTCCTGTTCAAGATTCCGAAGGACTACAAAGGCGTTGGCCGGCTGAGCTACGCCGGAGGTCGGTTGACGCTCCAGGAACGCGAAGGCGGTCCAGCGCGGGCTTTGTCAATGGAAGTCGGCGGGTTCTAAGTTACCGGCGGTGGGCGACGCTCCTGCGAGCCTTCCCCTGAACCTGACGGTAGGGTGAGCCTGTCCCCAGCGAGCCGAGTCGAACGTGTCCCACGCACGTCGAGCGGCTCGCCGGGACGGACTGCCCTGTCTGGTTCATGGGGCGTGAGCATGGTAATCAGACCAAGGCAGCTTCCCTTGATGGCATTGGCTCGGCAGGGAGTCTCGCCCCACCTTCATCGAAGGCTCCCACTTTACAAACGCGCCTTTACCCGGCCCGCTTCGCCATGCGGTCCGGATTTCGCGCGCGGCTCAAGGCCGTGTTGTAGCTGATCAGGCAGCGGCAGTACAGGTCGTGCAGGCAGGAATCCATCAGGACCATTCCATCTTTGCCGCCGGTCTGGATCGTGGTTTCAAGCATGTGCAGGTTGTTTTCTCGGATCAGATTTCGGATCGCGCTTGTGGCGACGAGCAGTTCATAAGCGAGCACTCGCCGTGCGCGGTCCGCCGACGGCAACAAATCCTGCGAGATGATTCCTTGCAACGAATTCGCCAACTGGAGGATGATCTGCCGTCGGGCGCTGCCCTCGAACACGCCGATGATCCGTTCGAACGCGTGCGAAACCGTCGGCGAGTACAGCGTCGCCAAGACCAGGTGTCCGGTCTCCGCGGCGGTCAAAGCCGCGGAAATCGCTTCGTGATCGCGCATTTCACCGACCACGATCACGTCCGGATCCTGCCGCAGGACGTGGATCAAAGCGCGCGTGAACGAATGGGTATCGGTCAGGACTTCCTGCTGCACGGTGATCGCCCGTTTGTTTTCATGCACGTATTCAATCGGATCTTCGATGGTGACGATTTTGCAGCGGCGCTCGCTGTTGATCAGATCCACCATGTAATTGAGCGTCGTCGTCTTGCCCGCGCCGGTGGGGCCGGTGATCAGGACCAATCCGTTGGGCTTGCGCGCCAGGTCGTCGATCTTGGCCGGGAGTCCAAGCTCCTCGCGGCTCAGCATGCGATGGCCGCAAAAACGCAGGCTCATTTCCGGGCCGCCATTTCGGCGGTAAAGCGTCACGCGCACCCGGCCTGCAACCGTATGGGGCACCGAGATGCAAAGCTCCCAGTCGCGCTCGAATTTCTCGCGCTGATCCGAATTCAACAAACTGAACGCCATCTCCGTGACCGCTTCCGTCGTGAGCGCGTCTTCGTCCGACAAGAGAATGTCGCCATTGATGCGGAAAGCCGGCGGCACGCCGACGACCAGGTGCAGGTCGGACGCTTCCTGCTCGGTCGCGGCGCCAATCAATTGATCGAGCCTGGACATGCTCATCGCTGGAACCATTGCCTCCACCAGCCGCGCAAGCGCGTCGCGAGGGTGTTTTCGGAAACTTGCGCCCGTTCGGACGGAGAGGGTTGGCATTGCGGATCCAATTGCCGCGCTTGCTCGAATGAATTCTGGGCAGGGCCGACCAAACCCAGCGCCCTCTCAAAACAGAAATCGGCGCGCTTTTCCCGGCGGGCCAGCAGGACATCGTCGCGAGCCAGCCAGACGTAAGGCGTTTGGCCGCGCGACTCGATGGCCGCGTCCGAAAAGATCAGGGCCGCGCTGAGATCCCCGTCCCGAGCCAGGGCGACGGCCTTGGCCGCGAGCAATTCGGGATCGTCCGGGATCAGTTCCAGGCCTTTGTCCGCCCAGAGTTTGGCTTCTCGAAATTCCCCCAACTCGATCAACATCCGGACCTGGCCGGCCCAGGCGGCGGGATGCTTCGGGCTGAATTCCAAGACCTTGGCGAAATGCCGCAGTGCTTGCTCAAACCGGCCCGCAGCAAATGCGGTTTTGGCTTCGGCCAGATAGAATTGCTCGTCCTTCAATTCCGCCCGTGAAGCCGAGTGCTCCTCCCGCTGGTCGCCGAATTCGAGATTGTTAAAACGGCTCATTGCCAAAGTCAGCGCTCATCTTAGTGGTCCGTTTCGTAAATACGCTCACGTTCGTTGCGCCCAATTTGGCCTGGGGCAAGGCGCGACGAGCGAGCATCCCCCGCCAGTGGGGCTGTGACCGAGGAGCAACGCAGCCCCAGGCAAAA
>VHCZ01000109.1 GCA_016871535.1 Verrucomicrobiota bacterium | reverse complement strand
TTTTTCGCCAGACTTCGTTGCTTGCTCCTTACAGATCCACTTCGGGATATGCTCGTCGCTCGCGCCTCGTCTGGCCGAAAAATCCCTTGCCGCGAACGTGAGCGTATTTATGAAATGGACCACTTAGGAGAACACCATTCGGCAAATCGCAACGGACGCGATTACGCCGGCGAGATCCGCGAGCAAGCCGGCGGCGACGGCGTGGCGCGTACGCCGGACCGAGACGGCGCCGAAATAGACGGCGATCACATAGAAGGTGGTTTCGGTGCTGCCGAAGATCGTTCCGCCCATGCGCGTGATCAAATGGTCTGGGCCCAGGTTTTTCACCAGGTCCGTGAATAGCCCCGTCGTGCCGCCGCCGCTGAGTGGGCGCATCAGGACCATCGGCAGTAACTCAGGCGGGAAACGGATCGCTTGCAACGCGGGTGACAGCCATCGCGTCAGCAGGTCGATCCCGCCCGCGGCGCGGAACGTCCCCACGGCGACGAGGATTGCGACCAGGAACGGGATGATGCGGAGCGCGACTTGAAAGCCTTCCTTGGCGCCCTCGACGAATTCCTCATAAACCTTGACGCCGCGCAGTCCGGCATAAAGCGGGAAGAACGAGAGCAGCAAAGGGACGGAAACGACCGAAAGGCTGTTGACCCAGTTCACGAATGGACTTGGTGGAGCCTGTCCCGAGACGGCGTTGCGCCACAGCAGCCAGGCAAAAAAGACAAGGAAGGCGCCGAGAATCAGCTTTCCCCACCAACGCAATGGTCGAGGCTCGGATTCCATTGAAGACCGACCAGGAGTGAACTGAATTTCCTCGCCCTTTCCTTCTGCCCGAACCGGCCCCCTCACCCCGTCCCTCTCCCCTTCGGAGGGGGAGAGTGTGTCCGCGGGAGGGGTGAGGGGGATTCCCGCCGGTTCGTTGTGTGGGCGCGGGATTTGGAAGGCCGGCAAATCCTGCAAGAACTTGACGGCAGCAATGCCCACGAAGGTCGAGCACAAGGTCGCGATCAAGGAAGTGCCCACGATGGCGGTCGGATTCTGTGAGCCGGCGGCGGCCAGGATGGAGATCGCGGTCATCGGGAGCAATTGAACGGAACTCGTGTTGATCGCCAGGAAAGTACACATGGCGTTGGTCGCGGTGCCCGGATGCGGGTTCAACTTTTCCAGGTCGTTCATCGCGCGCAAACCGAGCGGTGTGGCGGCGTTCGCCAGACCGAGCATGTTCGCGGCGATGTTCATGAGCATGGAACTCATCGCGGGATGTTGTTCCGGCACATCGGGAAAAAGCCGGCGCATCACGGGCCGCAACACGCGGGCGAGGACGGTTACCAAACCGGATTTCTCGGCCAGACGCATGATGCCCAGCCAGAGCGCCATCAACCCGGCTAGCGGGAGCGCGATCGTCATGACGGCGGTCTTGGCGGCGTCGAAGGCTGAATCGGTCAGTTCTTTGAGTTTGCCGTCCGCGCCTCCCAGCACGACTGCGGCAAGGATCAGCCCCAGCCAGATGTAATTCAGCATGGTGAGTCTGTTTAACTCAGCCCGGTCAGACCGCGAGCAAAAAAGAGCATGGCCTGCCATTTCACGTGCGCGGCCAGATTTTCTTTGGACACGAATTTCACGAATTGGCGCGAATTCGGAAAAAGCCCCTTCATCCGTGTTAATTCGCGCAATTCGCGTCACCTGGCACGGCTGATTCAAGAAGGAGCGCGGGCAGGCTGCCCGCGCTCCTTTCGCGAGATTCTTGAATCAGCCGTCACCTGGCTCATCTGTACCTTGTCATGGGCCACGGGTGGCTATACGAAACACGCGTGATCGAACCACCGCTCCTCCAGCAAATTGACCGGACGTACGTTCTTTATCGCGGCCATAAGTACTCCTATTTCTCAGGTTGCGATTATTATCGGCTCTCGACGCACCCGGAGGTGTTGCGCGCTTTGAATGCGGGTGTGCAAAGGTTCGGGCTGACGGTTGCGGCTTCACGATTGACGACGGGAAACCACCCGCTGTACGGGGAACTTGAAAGGCGGTTAACCAGTTTCTTCAAGGCTCCCACCGCCACGGTCTTTTCCAGCGGTTACGTGGCGAACCTGGGTGTGGCCCAGGCGCTGGCGGGAGGTTTTGATTGCGCATTGATGGATGAGCGTGCTCACGCCAGTTTGGCCGATGCGGCATCGTGGCTCGCGTGTCCAGTAGTTCGGTTCCAACACCGAGACGCCCAGGACGTCGCCAGAATCGTGCGGAACGGCGCAAGGGCATCCCGGTTCATTCTGCTGACCGATGGCCTGTTTTCCCATGACGGTTCGGTGGCCCCACTGAAAGAACTTCTGGAGGTCCTGCCTCGCAACTCGGTCGTGTGGGTGGATGACGCGCATGCGGCAGGGGTTTTGGGAAGGGAGGGCAAGGGGACGCTGGAGCATGCCGGTGTGTCCCGGTCTCGGATCATTCAGACCATTACTCTGGGAAAGGCGTTTGGAGTCTACGGAGGGGCGGTGTTGGGCAGCGCGTCACTGCGCCGAAGAATCCTGAGCCAGAGCAGTCTATTTGTCGGCAATACGCCCATGCCGCTACCGCTGGTCGCCGCCGCGATCCAGGCCTTGAGCACGTTTCAGAAAGACCGATCCCTGCTTACCCGCTTGTTCGCGAACACAAAATACGTGAAAGACCAATTGCGGGAGATCGGCGCGGCGATTCCCGACACCCCAGGCCCGATCGTTTCGGTGGCGCCAAGGGATCGGCGCGCGATCGAGGCGCTCAAGAAGCACTTGTTGGCCGCGAGAATTTATCCTCCGTTCATTCGGTACCCGGGCGGGCCGGCGGATGGCCATTTCCGATTCGCATTGAGCAGCGAGCATACGCGCTTGCAGCTCGACACTTTGATCGAAGTGATATCGAAGTAATCCGAGATTTGACACTCCTGGGGGTGGGGAATATAAGCAGGGCGTTTTGACTGGTCGGCAAATCGGAAATCGCAAATCTAAAACCTAAAACTGCAAATTATGTCACTGAAAGTTGGCGACAAAGCCCCGGATTTTGAGCTCTCGACGAAAACCGCCGAGGGCCCGAAAAAACTGAAACTCAGCAACAACGCCGGCGAAAAGAATACAGTGCTGCTCTTCTTTCCCATGGCTTTCACGAGCGTTTGCACGAAGGAAATGTGCGACGTCAGCCAGGGCCTCAACGCCTACACGAGCTTGAACGCCGACGTGTGGGGCATCAGCGGCGACAACCCGTTCGCGCAGGAAGCCTGGGCGCAGAAGGAGAAAATCACCGTGCCGCTGCTGGCGGATTACGAACACAAAGTCGCGCAGGCTTACGGCGTGGCTTACAGCAGTTTTCTCCCGCAATTGAATCTGGGCATGGCCGGCGTGCCCAAGCGCTCGGCTTTTGTCGTCGATAAGCAAGGGGTCATCCGTTACGCCGAATCGAGCGACGATCCGAAGCAACTGCCCAACTTCGACGCCATCCAGCAAGCGCTGAACGGGTTGAAGTAGGCGGAGCTGATCCTCATCTCGGCAGATTGAATGGGGAGCACACGCGCCCTCGCGTGTGCCGACCGGCGAGGCGCCGGCCGGAGCGCCGTTGAAACCATCCTGCTAAACGGTGAAGTCGAACGAATGTGGTCGGCGGGGGCGCCGACCACGGCACGCGAGGGCGCGTGCGCTCCCCATCCGTATCGATCTCAACGGAAAAGTTGACCGCTGCGAAAGGTCGGCGACATTACCAGACATCATGAACAACCGGCACAGTCTTTTTGATTCACTCACACAATTTGAAACCGGCGCGGGCGCGCCGGGGGCATTCTATTCGCTTCCCGCGCTGGAAAAGGCGGGCCTGGGCCGCATCTCCCGCCTGCCCGTGTCCATTCGCCTTGTCCTCGAATCGGTGCTTCGGAATGTCGATGGCAAACGCGTGACCGAGCAAAGCGTGCGCGAACTTGCGCGTTGGGTTTCGAAAGGTGAGCGCGTGGAAGAGATTCCTTTCGTGGTCGCGCGCATCGTGCTTCAGGATTTCACCGGCGTGCCTCTGCTGGTGGATTTGGCCGCGATGCGGTCCGCCGTGGCGCGGCTGGGAAAAAATCCGGAGATCATCGAGCCATTGGTGCCGGTGGATCTGGTCGTGGATCACTCGGTGCAAGTCGATGTGGCCGGCAGCGCGGACGCGTTCAAAAAGAATCTGGAAATCGAATTTCAACGCAACCGCGAGCGCTACCAGTTCCTGAAGTGGGGCATGCAAGCGTTCAAGACGTTCAAAGTCGTGCCGCCCGGAATCGGCATCGTTCACCAGGTCAACCTGGAGTATCTCGCCAAAGGTGTGCTCTCGGACGGCAACGGGCTTTACTATCCGGACACGCTCGTGGGCACCGATTCGCACACGACGATGATCAACGGGTTGGGGATTGTCGGCTGGGGTGTGGGTGGGATCGAAGCGGAAGCGGGGATGCTCGGCCAACCGGTTTATTTCCTGACGCCGGACGTCGTGGGCGTTCATCTGACTGGAGAATTGCGGGAAGGCGTCACGGCGACCGATCTTGCGCTGCACGTGACGCAATTGCTGCGCAAGGCAAAAGTCGTCGGAAAGTTCGTGGAATTCTATGGGCCGGGAGCCGCCAGCCTGGCTGTGGCCGATCGAGCCACGATTGCCAACATGGCGCCGGAATACGGCGCTACGATGGGTTTTTTCCCGATCGACGACGAAAGCGTCCGGTACTTGCGCGGGACTGGACGCACGGACGCCGAGTGCGCCTTGTTCGAGAATTACTTTAAGGCGCAGCAGCTTTTTGGCATGCCCAGGCGCGGCGAGATCGATTACAGCGTGGATCTGGAATTGAATCTGGCCGAGGTGAAGCCTGGCGTCGCCGGTCCGAAACGTCCGCAGGATCGAATTGAGCTTGGGGCCTTGAAAAAGAACGTGGAGGAGCTTTTAGCCAAACCTGTCGCAGAAGGTGGCTACGGCAAGACCGGTGAAAGCCGTTCGGCCACAGCGCGCATGTTGTCCGGGCCGCTCGAAGCGAAGCTTGGCCATGGCGATGTGGCCATTGCCGCGATCACGAGCTGCACGAACACGAGCAATCCGAGCGTGATGCTGGCGGCGGGGTTGCTGGCCAAGAAAGCCGTCGAACGCGGATTGCAGGTCAACCCCCTGGTCAAAGCGTCCCTGGCGCCTGGATCGCGCGTGGTCAGTGATTATCTGGCCAAGACCGGACTGCAACCTTATCTCGACCAATTGGGATTCAATCTCGTCGGTTACGGCTGCACGACGTGCATCGGCAATTCCGGACCGCTGGCGCCGGTCATTGATGAAGCCATTCAGCAGAACGATCTCGTCGTGGCCAGCGTGCTGTCCGGCAATCGGAATTTCGAGGCGCGGGTGCACCAGAGCGTGAAGGCGAATTTCCTGATGTCGCCGCCGTTGGTGGTGGCGTTCGCTCTGGCGGGACGCGTCACGATTGACCTGACCACCGAACCGTTGGGGCAGGGGAAAGGCGGCCAGCCGGTTTATCTGCGCGACGTTTGGCCGACTTTGGCGGAGATCCGCGAACAGATGGAAAAGGCGCTCAAACCCGAAGTCTTCCGATCTTTGTATCGGAACTTCACCGAACAAAACCCGAAGTGGAACGAAATCCCCTCCAGCATCGGGCGAGTCTATGAATGGGACGCCAAGAGCACGTACATCCAGGAGCCGCCGTTCTTTGAAGACTTCTCGATGCAGCCGGAACGGATCGCGGAAATCCGCGGCGCGCGGGCGCTGGCGATTTTCGGCGATTCCGTGACGACGGATCACATCTCGCCCGCTGGCAGCATCAAGAAAACTTCGCCGGCCGGGCGGTATCTGATCGAGAACGGCGTGAATTTTCTCGACTTCAACAGTTACGGCGCGCGCCGCGGCAACGACCGCGTCATGACGCGCGGCACGTTCGCCAACGTCCGCATCAAGAATCTCATGGTGCCCGGAGTCGAAGGCGGTGTGACGAAATTCCAGCCGTCCGGCGAACAGATGAGCATCTACGACGCCGCAATGAAATATCGGGAAAGCAAAACGCCGCTGGTCGTGCTGGCCGGGCAGGAATACGGGACGGGCAGTTCGCGGGATTGGGCCGCGAAAGGGACGGCGTTGCTCGGCGTGAAGGCGGTCGTGGCGCAAAGCTTCGAGCGAATTCACCGGTCCAATCTCGTGGGCATGGGCGTCTTGCCGCTGCAATTCAAAGAAGGACTGTCCGCGACGGCGCTCAAGTTAGATGGAACAGAGAGCTACGATGTGGTCGGGTTGAACGCGAACCTCAAGCCGCAGCAGGATTTGACGTTGCGTGTCGCGCGGACCAACGGCTCGAGGGAGGAGCACGCGGTCCGTTGCCGGATCGACACGCCGATCGAGATCGAATATTTCCAGCACGGAGGCATTCTGCCTTATGTGCTGCGGCAGATCTTGAACGGGAGGTAACGATTTATGGCAGGCAAAGTTGGTCCGCTTTGAGATCGGTGATGAAGCCGTGGCCGGGAGCATGGGCAATCATCAGGTCGATTTTCGCGGCTTCCGCGGCGGCTTGAGGCGTCACGCCGCACGCCCAAAAGACGGAGACAAATTCCTTCGGCACCGCGGAAACAGGCGGACCCAGCATGGGATTCTTCAGATCAGCGCCAATCGCGTCCGGGTCGCCGATGTGGATGGGGGCGCCGTGATTGAAAGGAAAGCGTGAAGTCACTTGCGTGGCAACGATCGCTTGCTGCGGCGTCAACCAACGCATCGTCACAATGAGCGGGCCGTGAAACGGGCCGGCTGGTTGGGTTGGGAGATTAGTGCGCAGAACCCATCGGTTCTTGTCCGTCGGAACTCCGGCCCTTTCCAGCGCTTCGTCAAACGTGATGCCTGATCCGATCAGGAACGAGACGAAGTCCGGCTCCCAAAGATGGGAAATGTCCGTTTCGTCCTGGACGCTGCGTCCCTCGCGATACACGGCGTAACGCGGGACGTCGGTGCGCAGGTCAGCACCAGGCGCGCTCAGCCGCGGTTCGGTCTCGCCTGGGTCACAGACTTCCAGCACCGGGCAGGCGCGCTGATTGCGCTGGCAATACAGGAGAAAGTCGAACGCGAACGCTTTGCGAAGGATGACCAGATTACACTGCACGTAGCCCATGGCCAAACCGCGTGTCAGGCTTGTGTGCCGGCCTTCCCGGATGTCGAGGCGCGCTTGCTGGGCAGGGCTGTTCAGTTTCGAGTTCAAGGTTCAAAGTTCAAAGTTGGACCTTCGGCCCCGCCCGTCATCGGCTACTCCGGAGGCGACTCGATACATGAGGCCGAGAGTTTGCGTCGCGTTCCTCGAACGTCAGCGGGCGGTGGCGGAGCAAATCCGCTTTGAAATCTCCCAGGCTCGGCCAGTGCAAGCGCTGATCCAAATCAACCTCCGCGACGACGACCGATCCCCATTTCTCAGCCCTGGCGATGGGCTTGAGTTTGTTCCGTAAGCGCCCGCCTCGCAACCTGCATGTGATCTAGGCGGATTCCTCTTCGGGAATGTCAGGTAAAACGTAGGGGACAGCCTTTCCGAGCCGTTCCATGTATAAGAGTCCGCCCTGGGGCCGATCGATCTCAGCGGTCTGCGCGACGAACGCAAAAATCGCCTCCGCACTGGAAGCCGGGACCACGACCGTGACGATTTCCTTCTCGAAAGATACGGGCAGTCCGCTCGCCCCTGCGGGATCTGCGATGGCAGCCCCCCGGGCGTGATGAACGGCCGCAGCGTTCAGTCCGCGGCGGTGGAGCGCTTTCAAAAGTTCGATTCCCTTTTGACTGTGAAGAACGCAGGTGATGAGTCTCCATTCCTCTTGCTCCTCTGGCCGATGTTCGATCATGAAAGTCTCCGTCAAGATGGCGGCCGGCTGGTCTATCCACTCTTCTTGGGCAATTTTTCCAGGATATGTGGCGGGATATAGGTCGCGGCCTTCTCCAAAGGCGTGATGTACATGAAGCCCATCCCCGGAGTGTCCAGTTTTCCCGCCAGATACATCTTTTCGAAGATGCGGTCCACCTGATCCGTGGACACGACGACGTTAATGACTTCCTTTTCGACTTCCACGGCCACGCCCAGGATCCCAAGCCGCTCGCGGATCCCGGTCCCGCGCGCAAAATAAACCGTGGCGCCCTGTGCTCCCGCTTCGCGCGCCGCCTTGACTAGCGTATCGGCAATGCCGCGTTGGACAATGCAAGTGATCAGCGCGACATCGGTTAAGACGGTCAGGTTTCGTTGACTCATGTGACCAGGACTCCATTGGCTGACTGAGCTTGTTCCGTCTGGAGGTATTGCTTTTTAGCCTTCCACTGGACGTAAAGTCCGAGCGCCAGAACGGAAATGATTGGGCAGACCGAAGCTGCCGCGAGAATTCCAAAGCCTTCAATGGCTCC
Organism: Verrucomicrobiota bacterium; assembly: GCA_016871535.1. NCBI lineage: Bacteria > Pseudomonadati > Verrucomicrobiota > Verrucomicrobiota bacterium. Next base: position 10,601 of record VHCZ01000109.1, on the reverse strand, counting down.
GACGGCCTTGCCAAATCCGAGACCCATCGCCAGGACCAGCGGCACCGTCACGGGACCCGTCGTGACGCCCGCACTGTCCCAGCCCACGTTGACGAATTCCTCGGTCGAGAAATAGGTCAGAACGATCGCGAGAAGGTTGCCGATAACGATAATGTACATCACCGGAAATCCAAAAATGATTTTGAGGACCCCCAACGCAATCCCGATCGCGACTCCAAATGAGACGGAGTACATCAACATGGACTTCTTGAATGCGCCGTTGGTGAGATTCTCCACCGTGAGTCCGAGCGCATTCAACGCCGGTTCCGCCAGCGTCGCTCCAAAGCCCAGAATCCAGGCAAAAAGCGCGGCGATAAAGATTCCGAGACTGGTCGCATACAAGGGCGAGCCGGGAACGGTTTCGATTCTCGCGAACGCGCCGGGGACCAGACTGCCAGACTGATTGCCGAGTTTGGCGAGGCCATAGGTCAGCCCCATGTTGAACAACACCATTCCCGCGACTGCCAGGGTGATTCCGTACCATGTAACTCCTGGATTGGCGATCCGTTGCCGGAGCACCACGGTCAAAACGATCACCAGAAAGAGAACCAACGGCACAATGGCCCGAACGCCCATGACAATTTCCAATCCGGGAGTGGACTCATACCAGGCCAGCGACGCCTGGGCCGCGTTTGCGGCGTGGGCCGACGCGGCGGCAACGATGGACTCCGGCGAAGCCGTGAAAGCGACATAGATCGCCAGCAGCAGCACTCCCAAAATCGGAAATACGGACGCCAAAGTCACAATGCCGAAGCCGGACAGGGACGAATTTCCCTTTCCGACCGCCGACGCCACGCCGATCCCGAGCGCCAGAACCAATGGCACGGTGACGGGACCGGTGGTGACTCCGCCACAATCCCACGCCAGGCCGATCACTTTGGCCAATTCGGGATGAAATTGAGCATAGGCGCTGACCAGCAGTGTCGGACCGAGGCTCCAATAAATGAGCGGTTTCAGGCTCCAACCGTAAATAAATCTCAGGATGCCCAGGACCGCCGCGACTCCGACACCGATACCAACGATGAGCACGGTCGCGCCCGAACGGTCCGCAAGGAGCGTGTAAAGATATGGCGCTTTTTGGGGATCGACGATGGAGCCGGCGACCTGCAGCGCGCCGATTGCCGGTTCGGCGAAGGTCACGCCAACGCCCAGAATGAATGCAATCAGGAGAACGATCGGCAGCTTCACCTTTCTCGGCAACGTGTTTCCGATGTTTTCTCCAAACGGCATGAGACCCAACTTCAGTCCTTCCATGAACAGCATCAGGCCGATCAAAACCGCGAAGAGACCCGCTCCGACAATCGAAGCATCCGCCACCGTCTGTTTGAGGACAATCCATTGAAACAGCGCCAGGTAAATCGCCAGCGGAATCACCGCCCGCGCCTGTTCCAGAAATCGCACGCTGACATAAGGCTGAAGCAGCCGATAGACGTCGATCAGCCTTAGCTTCAATTTGGGAGGGTCGTAGGGGAGGTCGCTTCCATCCTTGTCCTTCTGAATTTGTGGCATGAGGTGGCGGTAGCTGATCTGATTTGCTTGGACACCCACCTCGCGCAGGTAATCTCCGAACCGGACTTCTTGGGCCATAATTGCTTGTTTCGACTGACGCTGTGGAGTGCCTCGCCTCGAAACACGGGATGACTCACTCAACGCCGGCGAGATCCGCTAGTCTGGTCTGATCAGATCCCACGCGACGCATAGATAAGCTTCGACGAAACTCTGGCACAAGGAAAATTGCGCGCGGGTTGTATGCCCTCAGTGGAGGGTGGGGCGAGGACTCCCGCCGAGCCAATGCCATCGAAGCTCCGCAGGAGCGTCGCCCCACGGCCGTTAACTGAGGGGATACCGCTGGCTGTAACCCCTGTAATCCCTCACGCTTCAGCTTAAGAGCTTGTCTGAGAATTATGAGGGGCCCCTCCTAATTTTCAGACAGCCTCTAAGATTCCCTCCGCGACACTCCCATGTACGTCGGTCAGGGGGAAATCGCGCCCGGCGTAGCGGTAAGTCAGTTTGGTGTCCAGGCCCAGGAGGTGGAGCAGGGTGACGTGAAGGTTGAGTTCTGCCCGGCCGGACCGGTGGCCGCTGATCAGCAGCGGTCAACAGTTTGAAGGACCCGCTATATAGCCCTTGCGTTCGCCGAGCGGTTCAGGCAGCTCGACAAACCGATCTCCGCTGAACTGATAATTCTTCCCGTTGAAGGCCGAGACGTACAGGTTCCCGGCCTGATCTTCAGCAAACGCCCGGGCATAATCCCCGTTCCATCCTTCGGGCTCCCGATACGTTTTCCAGACGCCGTGCTCCACACAAACCATGCCCGCATCGGTGCTCACCCAGACGCGCCCCTTTTTGTCGAGGTGCAGATTGACGATCGCCGTGCTGGACAATTCCGGGGTCGTCGCCTTGTTGAGGACTTTGAAACCGACCCCGTAGAATCGCGCGAGGCCATTGAAGGTGCCGATCCGCAGGTAACCATCCGGCGTCTGCACCATGGCCGTCGCTGAACTATCCGGCATGCCGTCTTCCATTTCCCACTGCGAGACGACGTACTCTTGCTGGAGACGAGCGCCGACCCAGGCAGGCTCGGCGAGCAGACTTGCCGCCAGGCCCATGCAAAGCACAGAACTCGCCAGGCATCGATTCCTCAGAACAGCGGCAGTTTCATACGGTTGTTTCTCGAATCGATGGTTCGATGGCAATCCGCTCTGGCGCGAAGTTCCAGGCCGACGTCCTGTAACTGGGCGAAGCTTAAACATGGTCGTTACCACGCAACATTCTGGCGGACAGTGAGAACTTGGGTAATGCCGTGGCGGACACATAGCAAGGCGAAAGTGGGACGCGGCGTTGCGGCAGTTGCGGCATCTCAGGAATCATGGCTCCATTCCTTGACTCGCGCAATCACGAGGGGCAAGGTTTGCTCGCTTGACGCCGGATCGTTCAGTGATGGCGGGCGAGAACATTTTCGCTGCGGTGCTGCAAACTCCCGCCGTGCAAACCCTGCGACGGCGTCTGGAGCGAGGGGGAGTCTTGTCTTTCGACGGCATCAGCCGAGCCGCTCAGCCTTTCCTCGCAGCGTTGCTTCATCGGCTCATTCCCGGCCGCCCCATCGTCGTCATCACCGAGGGCGTCAAAACCCAGGAAAGCTTTCATCAAGACATCGAGACCTGGCTTGACGGGAGCGAAGGACCACCGCGGGTTCTTTTCTATCCGGCCTGGGAAACACTCCCCCACGAAGCCAAACTCCCGCACGCGGACGTCATCAGCGAACGTCTTGAAACACTGGTGGCGCTTTCGTCATTCGCGGAGCGGTCGCGCCTGCGCGCTGAACATGAGTCCGGTAGGGCGAGTCCGTCCCGGCGAGCCGATCAACCAGCTTGGAACGCGTCCGAGTCGGCTCGCTGGGGACAGGCTCGCCCTACGCCGAAGTTCACTGGAACGCCTCCCGAAGAGCGGCAACCCACCCCTTCCCCCCTCCCTGGAGGGGAGCTTGAATCGGCCAACCGCTCTTCAGACTGTACGCCGGTCATCGTCACCAACGTCACGGCGCTCATGCAGCGCACGTTCGCGCCGGAGGCAATACGTGCGCGGACTCGCGTTCTGACTCGGGGCGGCCGCATCGAGCCGCTGGATTTGATCGAGTGGCTGGAGGATCAAGGCTACGAACCGGAAGCGCAGGTTACGCAAAAAGGGGAAATCGCATCGCGCGGCGGCATTCTGGATGTTTTTCCGCTGACGAGTCCCTGGCCCGTTCGTGTGGAGTTTTTCGGCGACGAACTTGAATCCTTGCGCTACTTCGATCCGCTCACGCAACTCTCCCGCGACCAAATTCAAAGCGTAACTCTTCCGCCGGCAGGGGAACTTGGTTTGCTTCAGCAAGAAGCGGAGCGCGGCGTTTACGCCGCCTCAACTTCACCGGGGCCGGCAGCGCCTGGCCGTCCCGGACGTGTCGAGTCAGCTCGCGTTGAAGCGGCTTCAAGGCAGCGCTCCCGGCCATCCGAGACTTCGGCGCAAGATTTGGGCGCGCCAGCGGCCATGCCGAAACCGCCTCTCGCCACGCTGATCGACTATCTTCCCCAGAACGCGATTTGGCTCCTGTGCGAACCAGACCTGATTGAGGAACAGGCTCAGACTTACGCCGATCAGATTCCTTCTGGCGACCTTTATTTCATTGATTGGGTTGAGCTGCTCGATCAAGCGCAACAAAGAGGAATGACGACGATTGCGGTCACTGAAGAAGCCAAAGTTTCCGAAGAATCCGATCCATCCGCAGAATCGCCTTCGGCAGACACGGCCCTTCAGGACCGCTCGGCGCAAGAATCGGAATTGACCTCGCTGCGCTTTGGCGATCTGGAAGCTTTCCGGCCCATTGCGGAACGGCGCGTCGATCCGCAAGTCGCCGAGGCGCAGCGTCGTGAATTCTTCAACCAGTTGCACCGCTGGCTCCGGCAGGATTACCAGGTCCACGTCTTCTGCAACAACGAAGGCGAGCGCCAGCGGTTCCAGGAAATCTGGCAGGATTACGGCCTGAATTCGTCGGGCAAAACCGCTTCCAGCCACGACTCCACCCCTTCGCCGCGCCCAGGAGGGGAACGCGAAGCCAGCGCGGAAAACGAAGTTCCCCTCCTGGGCGGGGCAAGGGGTGGGGTCAAGATCTCAACCCACGATCCTGGTCCGGACGCTCAACGCTCAACGCGCAACGCTCAACTCTCCCCCCACCTCGGCTCGCTCTCGCGCGGCTTTGTATGCGAAACCGCCAGAGTTGTCGCCGTGACTGATGCTGAAATCTTCGGACGCTACAAAGTCCAACGACCCCGGCGACTCCGATCGCCGCACGCCGCAGCCGCGCGATCCGCGTTGGATATCGACTTCACCGAGTTGGAAGAAGGCGATTACGTTGTGCATCTCCAACACGGGATCGGGCGCTACTTGGGTTTGAAAGTTTTGCCAGTCGGCTCCGGACGAAAGTCTGGCGGCCACGCGCGCGAGGCGCAGTCAGCCGTACAAGAGTGCCTCGTGATCGAATATGCCGCCGGAGATTCGGATCAATCGCCGCCGAAACTTTACGTCCCGGTGACCGAAGCTCACCTGGTCAGCAAATACGTCGGCGCCGGGAAGGCGCGTCCGATTGTGAACACTCTGGGAGGCACGCGCTGGGCCAAAGCCAAAGCGCAAGCCGAGGAAGCGGTGCGCGATCTGGCGGCGGATTTGCTGGCCATCCAGGCGGCGCGCGAATCGAAGGCGGGTCACGCGTTTGCGCCGGACACACCGTGGCAGCGGGAATTCGAAGGTTCGTTCTTGTACGAAGAGACTCCCGACCAGGAACGAGCGATTCTGGAGAGCAAAATGGACATGGAAACGCCGCGCCCGATGGACCGCTTGATCTGCGGCGACGTGGGCTACGGCAAAACCGAAGTCGCGTTGCGCGCCGCGTTCAAAGCGGTCATGGACGGAAAGCAGGTGGCGCTGCTCGTGCCCACGACGGTCCTGACGCAACAGCATTTCAACACGTTTCGGGAGCGCATGGCGGATTATCCGGTGCGGGTGGAGCAACTGTCGCGCTTCTGCAGCCGCCGCGAGCAAAAGCGCATCGTGGAGCAGGTGGCGAATGGCTCCGTCGATATCGTGATCGGCACGCACCGGCTGCTGCAGGACGATATTTCGTTCAAGGAACTGGGCCTGGTCATCATTGACGAAGAACAGCGCTTCGGCGTGCTGCACAAAGAGAAGTTGAAGCGCCTCCGAACGCTGGTCGATGTCTTGACGCTCAGCGCGACGCCGATTCCCCGGACTCTTTACCTGGCTTTGACGGGCGCGCGCGACATGAGCACCATTGAGACGCCGCCTCAGGATCGCCTTCCCGTGCAGACGCTCGTCGCGAAATACGACGAGCGCTTGATCCGCGACGCGATCCAACGCGAACTCAATCGCCAGGGCCAGGTCTTTTATCTGCACAATCGGGTGGACGACATTGATCGCGTCGCCCTCCGAATCCAATCGCTGGTTCCCAGCGCGCGGGTGATCGTGGGCCACGGGCAGATGCATAGCGACGATCTGGAGGAAGTCATGGCGCGGTTTGTGAACGGCGAGGCGGACGTGCTCGTTTGCACCACGATTATCGAGAGCGGCATCGATATTCCCAACGCCAACACGATCATCATTGACCGCGCGGATCGGTTTGGCCTGAGCGACCTGTATCAACTGCGCGGGCGGGTGGGTCGGTACAAACATCAGGCCTACGCGTATCTGCTCTTGCCGCGGCACGCCGCGTTATTGAGCGACGTGCGCAAGCGCATCAGCGCGATCCGGCAATATTCGAGTCTGGGCAGCGGCTTCAAGATCGCCATGCGCGACCTGGAGATTCGCGGCGCGGGCAATCTCCTGGGCGCCGAGCAAAGCGGCCACATCACAGCGGTCGGCTTCGAGTTGTATTGCCAGTTGCTCAAGCAGAGCATCAGCACGTTGAAAGGGGAGAAGGTGAAGCCGCGCGTGGAAGTCCAGGTTCGGCTGGATTTTCTGGCGTTGAGTCCGGGGGAGGAGGAGCAATCAGTGGTCAGTGATCAGTGGTCAGTGATCCGTGGGGAAAAGGTGGAAAGCAGAGGACACAAGCCCGTAAACGCAAGTCAGGATGGCGCTGCCAGCGAGAATCTCAAATCCGCAATCCGCAATCCGCAATCCGCAATCCGACGACGGTCCGTTGCCTACATTCCTTTCCGTTACATCCACGAGGCGCGGCAGCGGATTGAGATTTATCGGAAGCTGGCCCAAGTCACGGACAAAGCATCGTTGGATCGGCTGCGGCGTGAGTTGGTGGATCGGTTCGGCAAACTGCCGTGGGCCATGGAACTGCTCCTTCAGGTCACGCAGTTGAAGTCTCTGGCGAGCGATCGCGCAATCACCAGTATTGAAACCAAGGAGGGCAAACTGATCCTGACCCGGAACGCGGATTACATCACGCTGGCCGGCAAATTCCCCCGGCTGACCAAGAAGGACGCCCGCGCCCGGCTCACCGAGATCAAGAAATTGCTTTTGGCGCTCTGATTGGCGGGCAGCACGGATTTTGCATGACGAGTTACACCGCCAGTCCGGCTGCGCGAAGCCGTTCCTCCACCCAGGATTGGTCCTCGGCCGTCAGAGGCGGATCCAGCGGCGCGGTGAAATTCTCCCGCCAATGCCGTCCATTCTCGTAACACCGATCCAGAAAAGGGTTCATGCCCGGAAAGGGGTTCTTCGTTGAAAGCACCAAGCTGGAAGGTAATCGGGCCGGCGGAGTCAATCAACGCCGATTGTTTCGGGTGCGATTCAAACTGATTCAAACTGTCGGTCGGCGAAGTCTTCTCCCTCTCTTCCCGAAGGGAGGAGAGGGCTGGGGAGAGGAGCTGTGTCCGATTTCGCTTTTCCAAGAAACCCTCTCTCCAGCTCTCTCCCCACTCGTTTCCTCGCGAGGAGTGAGGGAAGTCAATCGGAGTCGCTGACCGACACTTTAAGGGTCTGTGCAAAAATAGCCTCCGGTTTTGGCGGGAGCGCCGCCTGGCCGGATGCAAGGCGCGAGGAGGGAGCATCCCCGTTTTGGGGCTGTGACCGACGAGCAACGCCGCAGCCGGCTAGGCGCCGCCCCGCCCCGGAGGGCTGGGGCGATTTCGCTTTCTGGCTTCGTTTCTCCTCAGTCGCAGAGCCCTGGCTATGCTCCTTCGTCGTGCCTCGCCAGAAAGCGAAATCACCTCCAGCAAAACCGGAATTTATTTTCGCACAGACCCTAAGCGCACCTGTCGTTAACTGAGGTGCTACTGCCGTGGTGTCGTGGCGTGTCTTCCGTTGACACAGGCGATGACTGTGCGTCATTCTCCGCCCGCGTCCCAGCCGACCTCGATCATGAGAACGAAAGACTCCTTCGCTTTGATCGCGATTCAGGCGGCCGTTTTGACGGGTTGCCTCGTGCCTCAAGGAGCGAAGAATGCTCTGCGGGAACAGATCGTGGACGAAGCGTCGCCAGGCAAACGGCTCTTCCAAGGCCATTGCGCCCGTTGCCACGGAATTCAAGCGACCGGTGGGTTCGGGCCGAGTTTGGCGCAACCTAAATTGCGAAGTGCGCCGGACGAAGCCGCGTTGATCCGAGTCATCAGGAATGGAATCCCGGACAGCGCCATGCCCGGCGCGTGGCAAATCTCGGATCGGGACGCGCGTCAGCTCGCCGCGTATGTTCGCACGTTGGGAAAAGTCGAGCCGCGTGCCGTACCTGGAGATGCGGCGCGAGGCCGAGCGATCTACGAGGGCAAAGGCACGTGCGCCACCTGCCATCGAATCCGGCGGCAGGGTGGGGCGCAAGGTCCCGATTTGACCGATGTTGGACGGCGCCGGGGAGTGGATTACCTGCGGCAATCACTGGTTGATCCCGGGGCGGCTCAACCGGAAGTCGGCGGCGATCCGCACTCGCCGCCGGGCTATGCGCAATTTCTGCCGGTGCGCGCGATGATCGCCGAGGGGCGCGAAATCCAAGGCGTCCGATTGAACGAAGACGATTTTACGATTCAACTGCGCGACGCGGACAATCGGATCCAATCGTTGCGCAAGGGCGAACTCCGCGCGCTGCAAAAGGAATTCGGCAAAAGCCCGATGCCCAGTTACGAGAACGTTCTCTCCGCTTCCGAGTTGGATGATTTAGTCGCTTATCTGGCCAGTCTGCGAGGTGACGAATGAAACGAGATTTGAGCCTCCTGCAAGTCCTGGTGCGCGGGAGGAACCATGTGCGCACTTCCCCCGCACCCCGGCTCACTCCCTCAGGGAGAGGGAGAATCGATTGCTGCGATGGACAATTCTCGAACGCACATGGTTGGCCCAAACCGGCAGAACTCTGCTCCCTCTCCCCACGGGAGAGGGCTGGAGTGAAGGGGCGCGTGGCAAGAGAACTCCACAGGCGCGGACCATTCCCGGGCGTTTGTCTCGCTTCGATTCTTGGCATTGCTTTTCTGCTTCCAGGTCTGGATGTCAACGCGCAGGTGCCTTACACCCGGATTCTCAATGCCGAGCGCGAGCCGGCCAGTTGGCTCACTTACTCCGGCAGTTACCGATCGCATCGCTTTTCCACGCTGGATCAGATTAACGCCGCCAATGTGGCCTCGCTGAAGCCGGTCTGGGTTTACCAGCTGAAAAGACCGGGCGTGTTCGAAAGCTCGCCGATTGTGGCCGACGGCGTGATGTATCTGGTTGAGCCGCCCAGCACGGTTACCGCCCTGGATGTGCACAGCGGACGCCGGCTTTGGACCTGGACACCGTCCATGCCGAAGGACGTTAAGGCGCTCGGCTTTCCGGCCACCAACCGTGGCGTGGCCATCCTGGATGAAATGATTTTCGTCGGCACATTGGACGCGCATCTGGTCGCGCTCGACGCCAAGACCGGCGTGGTCCGTTGGGATGTCAAGGTGGCGGAGAACAAGACGGGACATTCCATCACCTGCGCGCCGCTCGCGTTGGACGGAAAAATCATCATCGGCATCAGCGGCGGCGAAGCGGGCATTCGCGGGTTTCTCGACGCGTACGAACCTTCGACCGGGAAACGGCTCTGGCGTTTTTGGACCGTGCCCGCGAAGGGCGAGCCGGGCAACGAAACCTGGGGCCGCAACAGTTGGAAGACGGGCGGCGGCGCGACCTGGGTGCCCGGCTCCTACGATCCCAAGCTGAATCTCCTGTATTGGGGCATCGGAAATCCCGCGCCGGATTGGAACGGCGACGTGCGTCCCGGTGACAATCTTTACACCTGCGCGCTCGTGGCCTTGGACGCCTCGACCGGAAAATTGAAATGGTATTTCCAATTCACGCCGCACGACACGCACGACTGGGACGCCAATCAAATCCCCGTGTTGGTGGATGCGGAGATGGGCGGTCGCACGCGCCAGTTGGTCGCGACGGCGAATCGCAATGCGTTTTACTATCTGCTCGATCGCGAGACTGGCGAATTCCTTCTTGGCGTCCCCTTTGCCAAACAAACCTGGGCGCAAGGCCTGGATGCGCGCGGCCGTCCGATCGTGTTGCCCAACACAGAGCCTACCGAGCGCGGCACGCTGGTGTGGCCGAGTCTCCAGGGCGCGGCCAACTGGTATAGTCCGAGCTACAGTCCGATGTCCGGGCTGTTTTACGTGGCCGCGCGGGAGATGGGTTCCTACTACTTCAAATCCGAGGTCGAATACAAACCCGGCGCCTACTTCATGGGCGGCGGCGAACAGGAGTTGGGCGGGGACAAAGCTTCCGGCGCGGTGCGCGCGTTGGATCTCATGACGGGCAAGCGCGTCTGGGAATTTCCGTTGCACTCACCGCCCTGGGCCGGGCTTCTCGCCACAGCCGGCGGCGTGGTCTTCGGCGGATCGAACGAAGGCAACTTCTTCGCGCTCGACGCCCGAACGGGCAAACCGCTGTGGCAATTTCAAACCGGCGGCAGCGTTCACGCCAATCCGAACACGTTTCTCGTGGATGGCAAACAACGCGTCGCCATCGCCGCAGGCAACGCGCTGTTTGTTTTTGGGCTTTAGTCGGAGGACCCATATCGAGCGCCGAACCAATCTTCTCCTCAATCT
>VHCZ01000108.1 GCA_016871535.1 Verrucomicrobiota bacterium | reverse complement strand
GAATTTTGCCTGGGGCTGCGTTGCTCCTCGGTCACAGCCCCACTGGCGGGGGATGCTCGCTCGTCGCGCCTTGCCCCAGGCCAAATTGGGCGCAACGAACGTGAGCGTATTTACGAAACGGACCACTAAGACGGAAGAGACCCGCCAACGGAGGATGAAAACAGCGATGGAGTGGCTGTCCGAAGGCAAGCCAAGGAACTGGAAATGCCAGTAATCCGACTGGACGCTACTGCGTCCCCATGCCCACGCTTTGCACGGTCTGGAAGAGTTTGCCTTCGGTCTTGATGCTGGGCGCGATGATAATCTCGGTTTCCTGAAATTCGCGGATCGTGCGGCGGCCCACGTTGCCCATGCAGGTGGTAATCGCGCCGACGAGATTCTGCGAGCCGTCATCGACCGTGGCCGGTCCAAAGAGGATTTGTTTGAGCGAGCCGCTGAGGCCGACTTTGATGCGCGTGCCGCGCGGGAGGTTGGCGTGCGGCGTGGCCATGCCCCAGTGATTGCCTTGCCCCGGGGCTTCTTGCGCGCGAGCGAAGGCGCTCCCCACCATGACGGCATCCGCTCCGCAAGCAATGGCCTTGCAAACGTCGCCTCCTTTGCTCATTCCGCCGTCCGTAATAATGGGAACGTAGCGCCCGGTCTTCTTGAAGTGGGCATCCCGAGCCGCGGCGCAATCCACGGTGGCGGTGACTTGAGGCACGCCCAATCCCAACACGCCCCGGCTCGTGCAGGCCGCGCCGGGACCGACCCCGATCAGCACGCCGGCCACGCCGCAGGACATCAGTTCCAACGTCACGGTGTAGGTGACCGCGTTGCCAATGATGACGGGCGTTTTCATCGCTTTGACGAACGCCTCAAGGTCCAGCGACTTGTACTCCGTTGAGATGTGCCGGACCGTGGAAACTGTGGACTGCACGACGAAAATGTCCACGCCGGCTTCTTGAGCGATTGCGCCGAAGCGTTCCGCCTTTTGCGGGATCGAACTGACGGCGGCCAGCACGCCCGCGCTCTTCAGTTCCTGGATGCGGCGGCTGATCAATTCCTCTTTGATCGGTTCCTGGTAGATTTTTTGGATGAGGCTCGTGACTTCTTCTTTGGTGGCCTTGACGATTTTCTTGAGCATCTCCCCCGGATTCTCGTAACGCGTTTGGACGCCTTCGAGGTTGATGACGCCCAGTCCGCCGAGACGGCCCATTTCAGTGCAAAAATGCACGTCGGTGACGCCGTCCATGGCGCTGGCGATGATGGGGATCTTCAGGGCGATAAAACTTCCGTCCTGCTTCGGGATGCGAAAGCTGGTGTCCACTTCGTTTGGATTGATAGTGACATCGCCCGGCACCAAGGCGATCTCATCGAACCCATACGTCACCCGAGCTTTCCGATTACGGCCAATCCACATTCCCATAAATTATCTTCGTGTTTGAGAGTTTGCGTCAGGGCAAGAGAGCCGCGCCACCGCAAGGCACGGTGGAGGCGCTTCCCCGCTTAAAAGCTGATATTGTCATTCAAGGTCCCGCACTGTGGACAGCGTGAACGGTCCACGTCCGGGTCGTCGGTATAAACAAACGCGCATTTTTCACAACGAAAAATGTGGTCCTCGCTTGGAGTGGGATCGAACCGTTTCCGGCGAAGTTCGTAATATAGGGCGACGGCAGAAAGCGCCGCAAGCAAACAAACCACGTAACTGAGGAGAAACGTATCAACGGACATGATCTTCAATTCTCCGAAGCGGGTGTCTGGACTTGCGGTGTTTCGGGCCACCATTGAAAAACCAGCCGCTCGAATGCAACCTCGAGGAGTCCCGGTGCATTCGTGGAAGCCGGTTTCGGCAGCGGCGCAAATCTGGCCGTGCGCGCGCAGACCAGAGCTGCCGCGTCCGTGGCGGGCGAACCGCTGCTCGCGAGCAGCGTGGCCGACAGCGTGTCGCCATTCGGAGCGACCATCACCGAAACCACGCAGTTGGTCAGAAGGAGTGAGGGATCGGCTGGAGGCAAATTGCTCGCCGTGAGCAGGAGCCGGCCTGATCGGCTGGCTGCGAGCGTGAGCCGCGCGCTAAGCACCGGCGGCGGGTCGTGGACGAGGATCCGAGAAAGCACCGGCTCCAGCTTGGACAGCGTAAGCGGGACGGCGCTGAGGTTCGTGCGAGCGAATTGGACGAACTGCTGGCCCAGGCGTTCGGGAACGGCGGCCAGCGCTTGCGGCGGCTGCATCGGGCTGGTCATTCGATAAGGAAACTCCGCGAGCCGCAACCACGCCGCTCCGGAAAAACCCTGTGGATGGACCAGCGCGAAGAGCGTCGGATCTCGCGAACCGAGCGCTTGGGTGGATTTCTCGTAGGCGTGATTGGAGAGGATCCGGACTCCTGACCCGCCCTTCGCCAGGCGCTTTTGCGGCGTTGGCGATTCGGTGAGCGCGATGATCAACGCAAACTGCAGGAGCGTGAGCAGTGCGATAGTGAGAAACCAGCGGCGGCGCGACCAGGGGACGTTTTCGGACACAGCGAGGCTCATCGGCGGAACGGCTACTTCGCTCGGTTGGGGAGCGGCTGGGAGCGAACCACGCAATGAACGGCTTTGAAACCGGCCCCTTCCGCGAAACCCATGAGGCGGTAGGCGATTTCCAGTCGGGCAGCCTTGTCGGCCAAGATTTCCAGCGTCGGAGGTTCCCGCGAGGCTTGAACCGCGGCGGCGAGATCCTTCCGAAGTTTATCTTCCGTCTTGGCCTGGTTGTCGTGATAGAGCATGCCGGCGGCGTCGATGGCTACAACGACAGTCGGGCCTTCCGAGCCTCCCAGGGGCTCGCGAACTTCCGGCAAATTGATCTTGATCCCGGGGCTAAAGACCAGCGTGGAGCTGAGCGTGAGAAAAATCAGAAGCAGGAAAAAGACGCCCGCGAACGGCGCGGCGTCAAGCTGTCCTCGGAAGATCTTGGCGTTCCGCGGGAGCTTCATTGGGGTTTGGGCAGCGGTTTATTCGTGACGATATTCAGAATCTCCGTGGAGGCCTTTTCCATGTCCAGCACGATGCTGTTGACGCGGTTGACCAGATAATTGTAGCCGGCGTAACAGGGAATGGCCACGGCGAGGCCCAGGGCCGTGCAGATCAACGCTTCCCAGACCCCGGCCACGAGCTGCTGTTTCTCGATGTTGATGCCGGCGCTTTCGATCCGGGAGAAGATGCGCATGAATCCGAGCACGGTCCCGAACAGGCCCATCAAGGGCGCGATTTGCGCAATGGTCGCCAGCACGTTGAGTTTTTCCGCCAGGCGCGGGACTTCGAGCAGCCCGGCTTCTTCGAGCGCCTCGCGAACGCCTTCGCGTCCTTTTTCATGATTCAGGATCGCGGTTTTGACGAGCCGCGGCACAGGGCCGGGCGTGGCCTCGCAAATCGAGAGGGCTTCGACGACATTTTCGCGTTTGAGCACCGTGCGCACGCCGTTCAGAAACTCGGCTGAATTGATCTGCGCTCGATGATAGTGCAGCAATCGTTCGATAAAAACGGCCACCGCACCGGCGCTCACCAACAGCAAGAGCCAGGAGATCGGACCGCCGAGCTGCACCCATTGCGGGAGGAGAAACATGGCCGAGTTATAGGCAGCGGGTGTCAAAGTTCAAAGCGCAAAGTGCAGCCCGATGGAGTCCGACGACCCGTTGGCTCGTTCCCAAATGGCCGAATGGAGTGTGCGCGTGATGGAGTAGGGAGAAGAGGGCCGTCTTCATGGCTTGCCCTCTCCTCGATCCTCTCCTCGCTCGTGCTTCGCCAGGAGCTTTCGCGCTCCTTCGATTGCGCATTTGGAGCCATGAGCCTTTTCCAACTAAAGTTCGATGCGTATGCATCAAAGGTTTGGCAACCGTTCATTGAAAGCTTCCTGTTCCCTTCGGACCTGCACTCGGCCCGTGAACCCGGTGGGGCGAGTCCGTCCCGGCGAGCCGCTCCACGTGTGTGGAACACGTCCGACTCGGCTCGCTTGGGACACGCTCGCCCTACCGTCTGGTTCTTGAGAAGGGGAAGAGAACTCCTTTCGCTTGATTAAACCGCGGTGGGGACATGATGAGGGGCATTCGTCTCACTTTGAAAACCGCTTTATCGTGGTGGCCGGACTTGATACTCGTAACACATCGAATTGAATCGCACTTTCCAAACTAACTCCGGCTCTGCGCGCTCTTCGGCCCATTGGCGGCGCGATGTAGCTCGCGTGCTGATCCCGAAGGCCGAGCTGGCCCGGCGCGTGCGGTTTTTGGCTCGGAAAATCGAGAAGGATTTTCGCGGACGCGAGCTGGTCATTGTCGCGCTGTTGACCGGCACCGTGCCATTTCTGGCGGACCTTATCCGTCAGTTGTCCCTGCCCCTGCGGCTCGATTTTCTGGGCGTATCGAGCTACCGCAATGGAACCGAATCCCGAACCTTGATCTACACGAAAGAACTTCGGCTGGACGTTCGCGGGCGCGATGTCCTGGTCGTGGACGACATCCTCGACACGGGAAAAACGATGGCGAGCGTCCTGGCGAAACTCCGCCGCTTGAAGCCAAGGCAGATCAAGACGTGCGTCCTGCTCGACAAACCGAAACGCCGGAAGCGAAATCTGTCCGCGGATTATGTCGGATTCAAGATCCCCAATCTCTTCGTCGTCGGCTATGGACTTGATTTCGCGGAGCGGTACCGCAATCTGCCTTTCATCGGCGTGCTTCGCCCGGAGATTTACACCGACTGATGCCATGATGGTCCAAGTCAGTTTTTACTCCTATTTCAGGGAGCTGGCCGGTTGCCCGCAGGTCACCGAGAGCGTCGCTCCCCAGTGCACGCTGGGCGAGTTGTTGGAGGTGATCTATCGGCGCTTTCCCAAACTGGGCGCCATGCGGAAGTCCACGCTGGTGGCGGTGGGAGTTGAATATCAGGACCGGAATTACCTCCTTCAGGAGGGCGATGAGGTTTCCTTGTTCCCGCCGGTTCAAGGGGGCTAGCCTGGGAATCTCAAATTTCAAATGGGAAATCTCAAATCCTCACTGATGAAACGCCTGCTGACAATTACGACTGATCCCATCGACGAAGCGGCCTTGATCGGAAGCCGCTCCATGTCCCCGGACATGGGCGCGGCCGTGTATTTCACGGGCGTGGTGCGGGGTCAGGAGGAGAGGCAGGCCATTCATGCCATCGAATACGAAACGTTTCAGCGGATGGCCGAGCACCAGTTCCAGTTGCTGTTCGATCAAATGGCGAAGGAATGGCCGGTGGAGTCGGTGCGGCTGGTCCATCGCATCGGCCTTGTCAAGGTGAACGAACCGTCCCTTTGGGTTGAAGTCGTCGCGCCGCATCGGGCGGAGGCGTTTGCGGCTTGCCAGTTCCTCATTGATGAAATGAAGCGCGTCGTTCCCATCTGGAAAAAGCCTCTTTCTTAACGCAACTTTTTGCGGTTTGGGTTGTTGAACCAGAAAGTCTTTGCATGGCTTTCGTATCCATCAAAAATGTCCTCGCTCAAGCGGCTCTGGCCAACCTGGATCAATTTGACGCCTGGATCAAAGAGTGGCGCATTGCCGTCGAAAACGGATCTCAGGAATCTTTGATCGCTTTTTTCTGCCGCGAGGCGGGAATTTCCGAGGAAGTTTTCCTCCAGCGCCTCGCCGCCGCCCTGAGCTGGCCCTATCTGGATTTGCCCCGGATCAGCATCTCGGCGGAAACCCAGAAGCGAATTTCCACGAAAGTCGCTTTTCAGTTCACGGTCATCCCAACCCAGTTCGAGAACGACACGCTCGAAGTCGCGGTCAGCAATCCCTTCGACACGGCGTTGTTGAACGCGGTGCAATTTGACGCGCAGTGCGCAGTGCGCTTCGCGCTGGCGCCAAAGGATGAAATCGAAAAAGCTCTCAAGAAATATTACGGCGTCGGCGCTGAAACCCTCGACGAACTGGCGGAAGACGAGCCGATCGAATTATTGGTCGGCGAAGACAAGGAAATCACCGAGGGCGATCAGGAGGCAAGCGTCATCAAGTTCGTCAATCAGATCATCTGGGAAGCCTTCAAGGACCGCGCCACGGATATTCATTTCGAGCCGGCGGAGGACGAGTTGCGCATCCGCTACCGTATCGACGGTATTCTGCACCAGGCGCCGATGCCTCCCCAACTCAAGCGTTATCAGGCGGCGCTGATTTCCCGCATCAAAGTGATGTCCGGAATGAACATCGCGGAGAAACGCCTCCCGCAAGACGGCCGCATTAACGTCCGGATTAAGGGTGAGGAACTGGACATCCGCGTTTCGACGGTGCCGACCGTCTATGGCGAGAGCGTCTCGCTCCGCTTGCTGACGCGCGGAAAGATTTTCCTGAGCCTCGACAAGCTCGGTTTCTCGCCGCTCGAAGAGGGAGCCTTGCGCGAGATCATCGTCAAACCGCACGGAATTCTGCTCGTGACCGGCCCGACCGGCTCCGGAAAATCGACTTCGCTTTACGCGTTCCTGAGCACGATCAACTCGGTTCACAAACGCATCATCACGATCGAGGAACCGGTGGAGTATGAATTGAAGGGCATCAACCAGATTGCGGTGCGGTCGGACATCGGGCTGACCTTTGCGGTCGGCTTGCGCCATATCCTTCGGCAAGATCCGAACGTCATCATGGTGGGCGAAATCCGCGATCTGGAAACGGCGGAGATCGCCATTCGCGCCGCGCTCACGGGCCACCTGGTCTTTAGCACGCTGCACACGAACGACGCTCCGAGCGCGTTCACACGTTTGATCGACATGGGCATCGAACCGTTTCTGGTGGCGTCCTCTGTGGAAGCGGTGATGGCGCAACGGCTGGTGCGAACCATTTGCCCGCACTGCAAAACCGAACAGAAAGTCGAACGCGATTACTTGCGACGGATCGGCTTTCCCGAAGACGAGATCGCGACGACTACGTTTTACCGCGGGCGCGGCTGCGAAGAATGCCGCGACCTCGGTTATCAGGGGCGCACGGGCATTTACGAAATCCTCATTCTGACCGAGGCGCTCCGCCCGCTGATCCTCAACCGCGCGCCGGCCAGCACGATTTCGCAGATGGCCATCGATCTCGGCATGCGCACCTTGCGAGCGGACGGCTGGAGAAAGGTGAAAGCGGGCGCGACGACGATCGAGGAGGTCCTGCGCGTCACCCAAACCGAAGAGCACCTCAGCGCCCTGGCCGGGAAGTAACTGCGTGAAGAAGGCCAGTCTTAACTCCTGCAATGTCCTGGCGGCCGGGCCTCAGGGACGAAGTTTGTGGCAATTCAATGTCAGCAACGGCCAGGTGAAGCTGGCCACGCAGGATTCCATCGCCCATCAGACTCGGCTCCCGGCCAAACTCGTCGCCAAGGATTGGCGGTCCCTGTGGAAGCGCAAGCTGAACATCGCGTGGCTCCCCGCCGACCAGGTCTTCGTGCGCGTCGTTCATTTGCCGACGCCGGACTTCGCCGAGATGACCTCGATGGCAGAGTTACAGCTCGAAAAGCTTTCGCCTCTGCCTGTGAACCAGATCGTGTGGAGCCTCGAACGGGGCCCTCGCTACGGCGAAAACCTCCATTCCGCCATTGTCATCATCGCAGCTCGGAGTGTCGTCGAGGAATTCCTGGGACGGCTGGAGGAAGACGGCTTTTTGGCGGATCGCCTGGAGCTTCCCTGTTTGCACCAACTTCTAAGTTCGGGCGCGGCGGAAGAAGCCGTGTGGATTCGCCCCATGACCGACGGCGGCCACCGGTTTTGCCTCGTTGCCTGGTGGTGCGGGGGCGGTTTGCAGCAACTTCAATTGCTGCGGCTGCCGGAGACTTCCAACCCCGGACGCATCCTGGTCGAAGAGCTGACGAAGACGGCCTGGGCCGGCGAAATGGAAGGTTGGCTCAACTCGCGGCTGCGCTGTCATTTGGTCAACGAAACCGATTTCGCGGCAGATCTGGAACCGGCGCTTCGCGAATGGTCAGGGGTGCCGGTCGTGTTGGTGGACACGGTGGCTCGTCAGGCGCTTGCGGAGTTGAGCGCCCGCCGGGCAGCGCACGCCGAGACCAAAGCGAATCTCTTGCCGGTCGAGTTCGGCGCGCGTTATCAGCAGCAATTCGTGGATCGCCTCTGGATGACAGGGTTGGGCGCGGTGCTGGCGGCCTATTTGATCGGGGTTCTGATCTATTTTGGCGCGCTCCAGACTTTGCGGTTCAAGAAATACCAGATCGACAAGCAGGTCGCAGCCTTGAGCGGGAGTTACACCAACGCCGTGAAGTTGAAGGCGCGCGCAGAGGTGCTCCAGGACCAGTTGAATCTCAAGTACGCGGCGCTCGATTGTCTCAAAGCGGCTTCGGAACGCTTGCTGGGCGGGCTGACACTGACGCAGTTTTCCTTTACCAAGGGCCAGACGCTCTTTTTGGAAGGCACGGCGGAGAAAGACGACGAGACCAAGATCATCGACTACAACGAAGCCCTTCGCAAAGAGACGGTGAACGGCGAATTGCTGTTCAAGTCGGTTGAGCAGCCGAATTGGAGCGCGCGAGGCCAAACCATTGTCTGGCGGTTCAACTGCGTGCTGAACCGATCTGAGATCGAATGAGTTCCTTCCTGGGCAAACTGAATCTGCGTCCGAACGAGCGGAGGCTGCTGGTTTTTGTCGCCACGGTTGTTTTCATCGTCCTGAACATCTGGCTGGTCTGGCCGCGCTTCAAGGATTGGAAGCTAGTCAAGGCCGGCTACGAGCAAGCGTTAACGGAGATGCGCCGGTACCAAAAGGAGATTGATCAAGCTCCGCGCTACGAAACGAAATTGCGGGATCTCGAAAGCCTTGGATCGAACGTCATCCCGGAAGAACAGGAACTGGACCTCGTGCGCACGGTGCAGAATCAAACGCGCCAGAGCGGCGTTTTTGTCTCACAGCAGGACGCCCGGCCGAAGACCAGCAGCACGAAAACGAACCAGTTCTTCGAAGAGCAAACCTTGAGCATGGGCATCGAGTCGCGGAACGAAGAGCTGGTGAACTTTCTCGTCAGCCTGGCTTCGACCAATTCCTTGATCCGAGTCCAAGAGCTCCGGTTGCGTCCGGACAACCCGGCCAACCCGATGAAACTGATGGGCAGCGTCACTCTGGTATCCAGTTACCAAAAGAACCCGCCCATCAAACCTGCGTCTCCCGCGCCCACGACGAATGTGGCCGCAAGCACCACATCCTCACCGGCGCCCTCCAATGTGGCGTCTGGTGCACTCGGCGTGGCCAAGCCGATCGCGTCCAAAGTTCAACCCCCTCCCAAGCCGTGAAAAATCGCATTGCCTTCACTTTCATCGTTGCTCTTTCCCTTGGCACCTGGCTCGTGGCTCAGCGCCCGCCACCCGGGCCGCCCGAATTCGCGCGGCCAAACACGAATGCCGCGGCCTCGGCACTGGCGCCGGCGCCGCTGAGCACCAATCAGGTCGATGAAATGCTGCGCGCGCTTCGCCGAGCGATGACGAATGCGCCCGCAGCCGCCGGCCAGACTTCCCCAATTTCCCCGGCCACACCGGCTCCAGCAACAAACCAACCGGCAAGTGTCCCGACGACGGCCGTCCCGGCTCTCACGGCTCCCCAGTCCACTTCAACAGTAGCGCCTCCGACAACGAATCAGCCGGCGGGGTTTCCGCCTTTGACGACGAGCCCACCAGCCGCGACCGTCCAAGCCCAGCCGCCGGCTCCAGCGACGGTCCCGCCCGCAGGCGTTCCCGCGGCGCAAGCTCAAACGCAGCCCCAGGCTGCGCCGCCCGGGGTTCCTCCCGCGATTGGACCTGTCGTGCAACAGCCGGCGCCCGGCGCGCCCGCCGCGGCCCCCCAGGCCGATCGCATCATTCAGAAAGGTTTGCTGCAGCTTCAAGGCATGTCGCTGGATCAGTTTTTTGAAATCTACGCCATGGTGTCTGGACGGACCGTTCTGCGCCCGTATCAACTGCAAGCCAAGTATCAGCAGATCACGCTGAAGGCCGAAACTGACTGGACAAGACAAGAGGCGATTTATGCCATGGACACCGTTCTGGCGCTGAACGATATCGCCATGATTCCGGTGGGGGAGAAATTCGTCAAAGCCGTGCCTTTCGCGGTCGCGGCCCTGGAAGGCGCGGACACGGGTAAGACCAACGTGGTTGAAGCGGCGGAGGGCGAGCAGTTCGTCACGGAAATCATCGAGTTGAAGAGCGTCAAGCCGAGCGAACTGGCCCAGTTGCTGGCGTCGTTCACCCGTCCGAACGGGGTCATTGCTTTCGATGGGAACAACACCCTCGTGCTGCGAGATTACGCTTCGAATGTCAAAAGGATGCTGGAGATCGTCAAGAAGGTCGATGTCACACGCGACCCGGATTACAGACTGGAAATCATCCCGATCAAGTACGGCAAGGTTGAAGATTTGTACAACACCATGTCGAGCCTGATCAGCGGGCAAGCGGCCACCGCCGTGGCTGGCATCGGCGCAGCCCAGACGCAACGTCAGGGCGGACGGCTAACCGGAGGCAGCGCCTTGAGCCGGGGCGGCGGTTTTGGGGCGCAGTCTGGGTATGGCGGCGGGTATCGTCAGCCGGGTTACGGCGGTTACGGCGGCGTTCAGCCGTACGGGACCCTGCAGCCGCTGGCAGCCGCGACCACCCCCACAACGGCCGGAGGCGCCCAGTCTTCATTTCAACAGCGCCTCCAACAGATCGTTAACCGGGCCGCAGGCGGAGAGGCCGTCCAGCTTCTGCAGGATGCGCGAATTGTGCCCGACCTGAAATCCAACTCGCTTCTGCTCTACGCCAACAAACGGGACATTGAGATGATCACGAACATCGTGGCGAAGGTGGACGTGCTGCTGGCGCAGGTCTTGATCGAAGCCATCATCATGGAGGTTTCGCTCAACGACTCGTCCAATCTTGGGGTTAGCATGCTGCAAAACCCCAAGCGAGTTGGGAACGACTTCAATGGGGCGGGTGGCGTCAACAACGGCCAGCCGTTTCTCAACAACATCACGAACCTCGCCTCCGGATTGCCTTCGGGTTTCAGCTATTTTGGAAATATTCGAGGCGACCTTGACCTTGCAGTAACGGCGATCGCGCGGCAAAGCACGATCAACGTCATCTCCCGGCCGCAACTCCAGACGTCCCACGCGATCCCGGGTGAAATTGTGGTCGCCGAGGCCGTGCCGTACGTGACCGGTTCCTACGACAGCTACTACGGCGGATTCGGCGGCGGGATCGGCAGCCGGTCCATCGTTCAGACGGTCAACATCGGGATCACGCTTTCGGTGACGCCGTTCATTACTCCGGAAGGGCTCGTGGTGATGGAGATCGAACAGCACGCCAGCCAGCGAGGGGCCGACGTCATCATCGACGGCAATCCGATCCCGGTCGTGAACGAGCGGGCGTCGGTATCGACGCTGACCGTGCGCGACGGCCAATCGATCATGATGGGCGGGTTTATTACGGAGAGCCGTTCCAAGGGCAATTCCGGCGTTCCGATCCTGAAAGATATCCCGGGGCTGGGCGCGCTATTCCGCTCAAAGAACAAATCCAACAATCGCTCGGAATTGGTCATCCTGATGAAAGCGACGGTGCTGAGGACTCCGGATATTGCCGCGGAAGTCGCCGAGACAGAAAAGTCGATGCTTCCAGGAGTTCAGAAAGCAGAGGAGGAATTTGGCAAGGACGAGCAGAAGCGAAGGCAAAAAAGCAGGCCGTCAAGGAACAAGCCGGAAGCCGGCGCTCCTAAGAAACAAGCGTTAGGACACTGATTACTGCGAGAACGAAGGCAGAGTTCTTTTTTACAGGAGCAAACAGAGGCAACGGAGGCGTGGCCAGCTTGATTGCTTGATTCACGGGCTCTCCGTTTCCTCTGTTGCCTCCTGTTAAACAAATCTCGATTTCGTCCGGAGGATACGGCGTCAGGTTTCCTCACGTGAAAATGGCGCGCGTCTGAAGCGAAGCGCCGCTACTTCTTCACGTAGATCGGCTCTTTGATCCCGCTGAGGGCGGCAAAGTTTTTCAGCTTCTCCATCACATCTGGGTGATCTCGGTCCCTGCTGGAACGATCAGGACGCCGTCGTTGGTCATAACCGGCGAGAGCAACACTTGGCCTGGCGCCAGGTCTTTGACCAGCATGGCTTGCCCGGATTTCGTCGCGCCCGCATCCTGAACGAGCGTCGCCATGGCCGTGTCGATCACCTTGGGATCGTAAGCGCCCGGCCGGCGGCGCATCTGATCCAAGATTTCGTAACGAACGGCGCCTTCGATCTCCTGTTTGATCAAATCCGAGAGGACGCGGAGGATTCTGGCCCCGAGCGGGATTTGATCCCCGGCCACCGAATCCTGGGGCAATCCGGAGCCGTCGTAGTATTTGTTCTGATAAAGGACAATGCGCGCGACCGATTCGAGGCGGGGAATGTTCAGGAGCAGTTTGTTCCCGATTTCCGGGATGCGGGTGATAATCTGCTTCTCGGTCGGGTTGAGGGCTGCGCCGGTCCGGTCCTTATGGATGATTGCTGCAGGAATCGTGACGTAGGCAATTTGCGAAAGCAAAGCGGCAACTTCCAGTTCCCAGAACGAGGTAATCCCCAGCGGGACAGCCAGTCCGCGCGCATAATCGCGGAGCATCTGCGCGCGCCCGAAAGTCTGCGGCTCAACCATGGAAAGAATCTCCGTCAGCATCTTGACGCTTCCGCTGAGCGTCTTTTCGAGAAGCTCCTTTTCCGCCGTGATGAGACGGTATTGTTCGAAACCGGCTTCCAGGGCGAGCGCGAGCGTTTCGGGAGTGCACGGCTTGTTGAGGAAGCGGAAAATGTGGCCCTTGTTGACAGCCTCAACCGCGACTTGCTGGTCGGCGTTTCCCGTGAGCATGATGCGCACAGTTTGGGGAGCGACCTCGCGAATCTTGCTCAGGAGTTCGATGCCGTTCATGCCGGGCATGTGCATGTCCGCGACCACGACGGCGTACGGCCCTTGCCGTTGGACGATGTTCAACGACTCCTGGCCGATTTCCGGTGCTGCTCCCAGGAGTAGAGAATCAGCACGAGTTTGCCGATGTCGTGGAGCAACCCGCCCACATAAGCTCCCGCGACTGTCTTCTTGTCCGCCCCCTCTATCTCCGCGATTCGCTTTGCCGCGACGGCTACGTCCACGCTGTGATGCCACAAACCCTCCAGGGCGCGTTCTTTGAACAGCGCAGCGTCAAAGGGACTGAACGCGTTCAAACTGAAGGCCAGGCTTTTGAAAGTGTCCAATCCCAGGCAGGAAATCGCAACGGCGGGATCCGGAATTTCACACGCACCGCCGAAGAAAGCTGAATTCACCAGCTTCAGCGTTGCCGCGGTGACACCGGGGTCTTTGGAGACAATGCGGGTCACCTCTGCGGGGGAGACGTCGGCGTTGAGCAACGTTTCCGCCAGATCGATGTACAGCGAAGGCACACTGGGAAAGCGATCCATCCGGGTGATGAATTCTCTTAGGCCTTCATTGGATTGCAGCGTTTGATTCAGTCTGGAGACTCGCGCGAGGGCCGCTTTGAGCGATTCGGGCGGGCAAGGTTTGGCGAGGAACTGGTGAGCGAAACCGAGGCACTGAAAGATCAGTTCCTTATCCGCGTGCCCGGACAGAATCAGGCGAATCGTGTGGGGATAATGCTTCCGCGCCTCATTCAGAAACTCGGCCCCGTTCATGCCGGGCATCAGCATATCCGTGACGACGTCGAAAGGGGAGTGACGCATCAATTCTAGGGCCCGGCTGGCGCTGTCCGCAAATGCCATGTCCCAGTCGGTGCGCATCTGGCGCAACAGGCGCTGCAGCCCTTGCAGCGCCAGCGATTCGTCGTCCACGAACAGAATGCGTGTCTTCAAGCGGATGGGTGGTTGGCCGGGGGCGCGGAGTTCAGGGGCAGGCCGATGATGAAAGTTGTGCCCTGGCCCATTTCGGTTTCAAAATGAATGGTCCCGCCATGCTTGTCCACGACGACGGCATGGGCAATCGCCAGCCCTTGGCCCGTTCCTTTGCCCATTTGCTTGGTCGTGAAGAACGGCTCGAAGATGCGGTCCCGAATTGGCTCCGGAATGCCCGTGCCGGTGTCGGCGATCCGTATCTCCACCTGGTGCCCGCAACGCCGCGTGCTCAGCGTGATCGTGCCCTTGCCCTTCTTGCCGTGGGCGGCGGCGTCCGCGATGGCGTGAGCGGCGTTCACAATGAGATTCAGAATCACCTGATTCAACTCTGCCGCCAGGCATTGCACCATCGGCAAGTTCGGATCGAAGTGCGTGATGGCGTCGGCGACGTATTTCCACTCATTGCGCGTGACGCAACTGCACCTCCATCATCTCGCGTTCTTTCTCTGCCCGTTTCCGTTCGGTCACATCGCGGGCCACGATCAGGATATTCTCGATTTCGCCGCGCGTGTTCCGAATGACGCCGGCGTGGGACTCCAGCGTTCGCCAGGAGCCGTCCTTGTGCCGCATCCGGTATTCGATGAATTTGCCGACCCCAGTGGATTTGGTTTCTGCTGCTGCCTCCAGCAATTTCGCCCGATCATCCGGATGAGTTTGTTCCATCGACCAGGTGCCTTGAAGTTCGTCCGGGCTGTATCCCAGGACGGTTTGGTAGGACGGACTGTTGTAGAGGCGATTGCCTTTCGTATCCACCAGCGCGATCAACTCCGTGGCATTCTCCGTCATGACCCGGAAAAGCTGTTCGCTGCGGCGCAGCGCCTCTTGAGCGCGTTTTGCGTCCGTCATGTCTCTGGCGATGGTGCACAGGTGAGCCACGGTGCCGTCCGCGGCGCGGTGCGCCAGGATCAATTGGGAAACCGCGATCTCACGCCCGTCACGGCTCAGGAAACAGTTTCGCCGGTCCAAACGCCGTTTTGCAGGACGGCGGGGATCGCTTCTCGCCGGATCAATTCCCTGGCCCAAGGCGGTTGGAAATCGTCAATGGACAAGTTGCTGAGAACTTCGCTCGCGCCGATTCCCAGGCGGTCGCGGGCTGCTTTGTTCAGGTAGAGAAATCGGTTGTAGTGGATGTCCGTGACATCAACCAGATCGGTGGTCGCTTCCAGAATGGTGAGGAGCCAATCATGGACAGAACCCGCAGCCGAGGCGGGCCCGTTAGCGGAGGGGATTTCCTTCATGGAAATAAACTCAAACCCAAAAACCTGCCAGGAGAGCAGAGGATTTCGGGGAGAGCCTTTGATCGGAGGATCGGCAGAACTGCGGAGCCAAGCGAACCTGAGCGGCGGAAATCAAGGCTTCGGCACGCCGTCCTGGAGGCGCCGGAGATCCCGGATTTCATGGCGGTCAGCACTGGGCCGGCTGGCAGGCAGCAGGCTTTTCGAGGAATACCATTTCCAGTATTCGACATGTCCGTCGGCAAACGAAAGGTTGTAACCTCGGTTATGTCTTTCGGCCGGAGTGCTGACCCAAATGGGGGCTGCCAGCACTCCCTTTTCCGGTGGGACAACGGAAAAGGAACCACTCCAGACGCTATTCTCATGCTCCTCGATGAAAACGAAAACCTTCTCCGGCGAGGGGTTATCAATCGCCGAAAACAGGGTCTTTACCCGAGGTTCAATGCCTGCCGCATCCCCGTTCATGTAGAAACTCATCGAGTAACTGCGCGTCCGTGGAAATGGATGCCCCACGACCGTGGATCGATCATCCGGGCAACGATACATGCTGGCGAACCGGGCGTACGGATAAAGCGTGCCCTTCACGATGTTGCGGGTCGTGATATCCTCCTTGGGGTTGCCCACGACCCAAGAACCGAGCGCGTTCCTTCGCCCAAAGAGTTTTTCATTAGCGCCGTCCTCGCTTTTGTTCAGAGGCAACTGATCGTCGTTGTCGTTGAAGTACCCGTGCCAAGCCAACGACAGTTGTTTCAAGTTACTGAGACACGTAATTTGATGGGCTTTGGCCTTGGTCTGATTCAAAGCCGAAGAAAGCAAGCTCGCAAGGACAGCTATAATGGCCAGAACCACGAGCAGTTCCACAAAAGTGAAACCGCGGAGAGAACCGTCTTGTTGCGGCGCAGAACGAACGCCTTTGGGCCGGTGCATGCTCTTCATCACTTTAGTCTGATGGTTGTTTTAGCAGGTGCGCGGAGGATTTCAACGGTTACGTTCTTAGCCGTCGGAACCCCGAACGTCCCAGTAAACCGGACGCGCATCGTCGTATGAGTCTTTAGCCTGTCTTTTCCGATTAGTCAACGCCGCTGATGAAGTTGTATGAAGTTGATGAGGTCGAGAGCGAGGCCAAATGAGGCCTGTTACATGTCGAGGTTTCCGTCATGTGGGCACGTTCTGAGGCGATCCGGCGTCACGGCTCCTGGACCACGTTCATGGCATCAATGCGGACCAGCTCCAGAGGAACCTTTTGGATTCGGTTGCCTGGCCACACAATCTCGATGGCTTCGACCCGGTTGGCTTTTCCCAAACCGATCGTCACCGGCAGCTCCGATTGGGACAGGTAACTTCGCGTGGGCATGACCTGGCGAACGAGCGTTTGATCGGCGACCCGGACTTTGACCTTCGCCCCAATGGCGTCGCGGTTGGCTTTCTTCCCGACCAATTTGATCCGCAGCCAGTGATGGCCCAGCGCCTGGTCGTTGCGCAGCAAGAGAGGCGGCCCTCCCGCCTGAGTGAGCACGGCGTCCAAATCTCCATCGCTATCGATGTCCGCGAAAGCGGAGCCGCGTCCGACGATGGGTTTGAACAGGTCGGGGCCAGCTTTCTCGGTCGGCACGACCTGGAAGGCGGCGGTGTTCTTCTGCCCGCTGTTCCAGAAGAGTTGCGCCGGCTGGGCGTAATGCTGGCTTTGCTGGACCTTGTTGATTTCCTCCTCCAGATGGCCATTGACGCTAAACACATCCAGGCGTCCATCCAGATCGTAATCGAAGAAGAAGACGCCGAATTTGAGGAGCAACCGGCTGGCTGGCCCGATGCCTTCCGTGATCGCCTCGTCGGTGAAAATCGCGGAAGCGCCTTGCGACACATAAAGCGCGGTCATTTCGTTGGCGAAGTTCCCGATGATAATTCCCAGCCGGCCATCATTTTGAAAATAACCGGCGTCAATCCCCATTGCGCCGCGGGTATTGCCGTAACTGTCAAATGCAATCCCGGTGACGGCCCCGATCTCCTGGAACGTGCCGTCCGTCCGATTCGTGAAAACGTAATTCTGAACGGTGTCATTCGCCACGACGAGATCGATCCAGCCATTGTTATCCAGATCGACTGGCGCCACGCCGAGCGACTTCGCGGCCGGCACACCCGTTGCCGAGTTTTTGACTTGAACCCCGCTGGTCGGGGAGACGTCCGTAAATTTTCCGGTTCCATCGTTGCGGTAAAGATACGGGAACGTGCCTTGAAAATTCATCGGCGGGCCATAGGCGCGTCCAATGCCGGTGAGCTTGTAGCCGACTTCCAGATCGATTTCCTTGGACCAGCGGACGTAATTGCAGACGAACAGATCGAGATCCCCGTCGTTTTCCATATCGAACCACGTGGCGCTGGAACTCCATTCGCCGGGAGCGCCGCCGACGCCCGCCGAGACCGTGACATCGGCGAACTTGCCCTGGCCGAGGTTTCGGAAGAGACGGTTGCCGCCTACACCCGTGACGAACACATCGACCCAGCCGTCGTTGTCATAGTCACCCACCGCGACGCCCATTCCGTAAAGGCTTACGTCCAGTCCGGAGCCAGCGGTCGCGTCTTCGAAGCAGCCTTTGCCGTCATTACGATAAAGCCCAAGGGTCGCCGGTTTCCGGGCGGCGTCGGTTTTCCATGGCCAATCGGTGGAGTTGATGAAGAGGAGGTCCGGGGCATCATCATTGTCGAAATCGAAGAACGCCACCCCGCTGCCCATGGTCTCGGGAAGCAGCTTTTCGCCGTAGGCGCCGTTGTGATGAGCGAACTTGATTCCTGCCTCGGCTGTAATGTCGGTGAACCTTGCTTGGGGAATCTCGGCCAGCATGATAGGCCGCGTGACGGGCGCGGTAATTTGAGTGACCTTTGGCGCAGCGGGCGCCGGTTTCCGCTTAAGCAGAAACCATACACCCGCGAGCAGCGCAGCCAGGGCAACAAACGCGACAAACGACCACCGAAACGCGCGGCCAATTACCGCCTCATCGTAGTGCGCAACTTCATCCGGATCTGATTGTTCAGGCGGATCGGAAGCGGGGGGGCGGTTGTTTCTTTTGTCATCTTCGAGCGATTCGTTACTCATTGCGCCAAGCAAACCATGCGCGTCGGAAATTGGGAAGTCTGAGTACCCAAGTCCTCTGTTTTCTGAGGGCTGCGGACAGGAACATCGTTGACCCACGTCAGCCCGTTCTTAAACTCCAGGCCCGATGGAACTGTCCGAAGTCCGCATCGACAAATGGCTCTGGGCTGTCCGGCTCTACAAGACCCGCACGATGGCAGCCGACGCCTGCCGTGCAGGCCACATTGAGATTGGCGGGCACGCTGTGAAACCCTCGCGCTCCGTGCGCGTGGGGGAAATCATTTCGGCGCGAGTCGGGATCATTACGAAAACTGTCAAAGTGCTGGGATTGATCGACCGGCGCGTCGGCGCGCCCGTCGCGAAACTGCATCTCGAGGACCTGACGCCTCCCTCGGAATACGCGAAGCTGACTGAAGTGAGGCATCAACCCGTCTTCCATCCGCCAGGCCTGGGACGCCCGACAAAGAAGAACCGAAGAGCTATCGAGCGT
This sequence comes from Verrucomicrobiota bacterium, assembly GCA_016871535.1. Taxonomy (NCBI): domain Bacteria; kingdom Pseudomonadati; phylum Verrucomicrobiota; species Verrucomicrobiota bacterium. The sequence continues at coordinate 380 of VHCZ01000108.1, read as the reverse complement.
CTCCTGAGTGACGGGGTTTGAGGAACCGTGCCCGCAGGAGCGCACGGTCTATGCCGCCCCTCCCCTTCCAGGAGGAGACCTTCGTGCGACGTCGCGGTTCCAGTTTCCCCTCCCGGGAGGGGCGAAGGGGTGGGTTGGTTTCGTGGGAACAGCCTGGCAAAACTGAGACGGCATGCGCGTTGCTCTTCTAAATTCTGATGCTTGAGTAAGTCGTGGCCGCAGATTGCTGGCCGCGATGAAACGGCGTTTACTTAGTGGTCCGTTTCGTAAATACGCTCACGTTCGTTGCGCCCAATTTGGCCTGGGGCAAGGCGCGACGAGCGAGCATCCCCCGCCAGTGGGGCTGTGACCGAGGAGCAACGCAGCCCCAGGCAAAATTC
>VHCZ01000107.1 GCA_016871535.1 Verrucomicrobiota bacterium | reverse complement strand
CTTTTGTCCGTGGCCTGCGTTGGCTCGGTCCTTACAGCCCGCGTTGGGGATGCTCGGACCTCGCCGCCTTGGCCACAGCCAAAATCCCTCGCCGCAGGACCCCGCGCAATTTTCGGACACGCTCTAAGGGCGGCAGTTCTTTTTCGCCAGACTTCGTTGCTTGCTCCTTACAGATCCACTTCGGGATATGCTCGTCGCTCGCGCCTCGTCTGGCCGAAAAATCCCTTGCCGCGAACGTGAGCGTATTTATGAAATGGACCACTTAGAGAGAGGAAGATCGCGAAACAATAGCCCATGGTCGCCAGCGCTCCCAACCAGAGCCCGAGGAAAGCCAGCGTTTCCCAGGCGCCGCCGCGAAGGTTATGCGGGAGCACATGGTTCTGCGCTGGCGCGGCTGCTTTCGTGGGACGGTCGATTTCGAACTGCGCCGGCTTGCGGCAGACGGCGATCGTTTCGTCGAACACACTGGTCATTTTCATAACCGAACGATGCGACAGAAGGGAAAGGATGAACAGATGGAGCAGAAAAAAATTTCCACCGGAACAGTTGCGCCGAGTCGGAAACTGTACCGGTCAATTGTTCGTTCTGGTGTAACTGTTGCAAACACGACCGCAGCGTAGGATTCCCCCATGGCTACCGAAAGCCTCATCGCACATTTGGCGCCGCATCCTGAAGCTTACGACAAACTTTACAAACAACTCGCGCTGCGGATCGGCGAATTGATCGAGCATGGGACGCTGCGTCCGGGCGAGAGGATTCCCTCTGTGCGCCAGCTTAGCCGTCAGGAGGATTTGAGCATCGCCACTGTGACGCAAGCCTACCGCGTCCTGGAAAATCGAGGCCTGATTGAAAGCCCGCCCGCAGTCCGGCTATTACGTTCGCCCGCGTCTTTGGTCGCAACCGCCCGAACCCGCGAAGTCGCAACCCGCGGCGCACGCCACGCGTGTCAGCGTGAACGATCTCGTGATGGAAGTCCTACAAACCAACCACGACCCGAGCCTGATCGGACCGAAGCGATTGCGAAATATTTTCCGGCCGGCACGAAAGTCACCCGACCGACCGGCGGTTACGTGTTGTGGGTGGAACTGCCGCCGTGGGTCGATTCGCTCGAGTTGTTCCAGCGCGCCCTGGCGGAGAGAATCGGCATTGCGCCCGGACCGATTTTTTCGCCGAAGCAGAAGTATCGGAATTGCATTCGCTTGAGCTGCGGCAGCCCGTGGTCCGAGGCGATGGAGAAAGCGTTGTGCCGTTTAGGCCAGATCATCGCCGAGATGGGCAACCAGGGAAGGCAGGCTAACCCCATCCGCATCGCCAGCAGCGTCGCCATGCCGCATCGAAGTTGTTGAAGCGTTAAAGCGTTACATCGTTACAAAGCTAAATCGTCGGTCGGTTCGGTGGCTGGCTGAGAAAACACCGCTGCCCCTCAACAATGTGGAGGGATGGCCGCGCCCCACGTTTTACGTTTTACGCCCCACGCCTCAGTTCGCTGTAGAAATCCATCGTCTTCCGCGCAATGCTGGTCCAGCTAAAGGACTGCTCCACCCGCTGGCGGGCTTTGAGTCCCATGGCCCGAATTTTGTCCGGCGATTCCAAAAGCGAGTTGACGGCGGAGGCGAGGTCGCGGGCGAATTGTTCCGGGTGCGACGGTTCGACATCGGTCGGACTGCTGGCTTCGGGCGTCACGAGCAAGCCGGTCTCCCCGTGCTCCACGACTTCCGGAATTCCACCAACGGCGGAAGCCACCACAGGCGTTTCGCACGCCATGGCTTCCAGATTAATGATTCCGAACGGCTCATAAACCGACGGGCACACGAAGATCGTGGCATGCGTGTAGAGGTGGATGACCTTGTCCTTGGGCAGCATTTCCGCGATCCAAATGATTCTGTTTCCGGTTTCATGCCGTGCGCGCTCGACTTTCTCGGCCATTTCTTTCCCGATCTCCTTCGTGTCGGGCGCGCCGGCGCAGAGCACGACTTGAACCCCAGGACGGAGATACTTGATGGCGTTGACCAGATGGATAATCCCTTTTTGCCGCGTGATCCGGCCTACGAACAAAAGGTACGGTGTCGCCGGATCGATGCCCTGCGCGCGGAGCGTTTCGGCGTTCGGCGTGGGCCGATACTGGTTGAGATCGATTCCATTGTGGATCACGCGGATTTTTTCGGACGGCACTCTATAGAGTTCGTGCACGTTTTTTTTCATGGAATGCGACACCGCGACCACCCCGTCGGCGTTCTGATAGGCCGTGCGCTCGATCCAGCTCGAGGCGTTGTACGCCGTGCCGAGCTGCTCGACTTTCCACGGTCGATGCGGCTCCAGCGAATGCGTTGTGAGTACCAACTTGGCTCCGGAGAGCTGTTTGACCAGGCAGCCGGCAAAATGGCTGTACCACGTGTGGCAATGGACGATATCGACGTCCTTCGCCAGCCCGGCCATCGCGATGTCCCGGAGAATCGTGTCGAGAAATTTTTCATGCCGCGGATCGTGCGCGGAGAGTTTCAGCTTCGGTTGCACACCTTCCACCGAAAGATTGCCGCGCTGCTCGTGCTGGTCGCCAAAGCAAAAGATCTGGACGGTGTGCGCGCGATCATCCAGCGCGGCCAGCTCGCGCGTCAAATACTCGACATGCACGCCGGCGCCGCCATAGACGTAGGGAGGGTACTCGTTGGTCAGAATCGCAATCTTCATGGGTCAGCGAGGAAAGTTGTGCCGACGGCTTTTCCCATGACGCGGCGCTCCCGTGCAAGCCGTAAATCTGGCGTGCTTGGAATTGGGGAATTAGTGGACGGATGGGGAGCGCACGCGCCTCGCGTGCTGGAGTCGGCGCCCTCGCCGCCCCATTCAATCGAACTGGACCGTCCCACTCAGTGCCATGGTTTCAATGACGCTCCGACTGGCGAGACGCCAGTCGGGACAGGCGAGGGCGCGTGTGCTCCCCAGTTCCAACTGAATTGTTCCGGCTTAGGGTCTGTGCAAAAATAACTTCCGGTTTTGGCGGGAGCGCCGCCTGGCCGGAGGAACACGGCGCGGCGGATCTCCGGCCCCACCTTGGATCATGGGCTCCGACGACGCCATCAGCGCGTGAGTGAGGCCGCGGCTGAGTTCGTCGGATTCGAGATGTCCGTCTCGGTTCGTGTCCCATTCTCCAAACTGGCGATCGAAGACGGCTTCCCATTCGGCCGTTGAAAGCAGGGCGTTGCGGTCGAGATCAAAGCGGCGCAGCCACTGCGGACCGATGAAGTCCTGCGGGCCACGCGGCCTGGTGCGGGCCCCCATCGCGAAAGCCAGCGGGGGCGGACCGGAGGCCGGGGCCAGGCCGGCAACGACCTCGGGCAGACTCAGCGTGCCGCTATGGTCGGTGTCCCATTGCCGAAAACGCTGCCGAACCGCTTCTTTGAACGCATGGCCGGACAACTTCTCTTCCGGCTTCGCGCCGGCGTCTCGGAAAAACTCCTTCGCGAGCTCGCCGCCCGGGCCGGGAAAACGAATTCCGGCGAAGACGGCCGAGCGCCCCTCCAACTGCGCGGCAATCGATTCCCCTCGTGCTTTGAGCCATTTGATCAGCGGAAGCTGGACCCCTTGGATTGTCCGCGTGGCAAATTGCACGGCGGTTCCGGGCTGGCCGATCACTCGCACCATCTGATTGACCGGCGGAGGAATGTTCGCGCCGCTGCCAAGAACTGCATTTTCAAATTGCGCGAGGCTTTGCCGTGATTCGAGCGCGATGGGTTCGCGAACCGCGGTGCGCAGCCTATCGACCTGTTCGAGGAGGCGGTCTTCCCGGAACGCCACGCGCAGGATGTCGCGCAGATGTTCCGTGTAAATCCTGAACCATTGTTCGTCTTTCAGAATCCATTCGATCATTCCGTTGTGGGTCGGTGAAGGATGGCGAATGCTCAATTCGATTCCTTGCTGGCCGGAGGACGAACCCAAAGAGAGGTTCAGATCCCAGGGAATCCACACGATCGTTTTGGGAGGCGCCGGCTGGAACAGATAAAAATTGTGGCCCATGCTCAAGGCGCTATCCAGGTCCGCGATGGCCACGGTGACGGCCAGGAAACGGAGGAATTGGTTCACGTCCATGAATTCGTCCACCAGGCTGCGGAACGTTTCCTCGTCGGTGAGGGTCGCCGCTTTGATGAATTGAATGAATCGACTGGCCTCTTCCGAAGTCGGCTCGTTCTTCGCTTCGTACGGTTTCTCGTAAGCGGACCAATCTTCGCCCAGGTAACGGAGGCCGGGCGCGATCTCCGGCTTGAGCAGAAGACCTTTTTGACACTCCAGGCCAGAGTCTGTTCGCGAAAGATCGGGGTAGGGAGAGCGGTTTGCCGCTCCCCCCTCCCGCCAAACCAAACAGGCGGTTTTCCCGCATCCGGCTTTCCAGTCGGTAGGGTTTCATCGAGGTTGACGTCTCGTGGCGTAGGCTGGTGCCATAGTGTCCAGCCCCGTTCCGTAAAGTACGCAATCGGCCGGAGTCGATTGGCTTGCCGCCAGGCGATCCCGCGTTTCTTACACCGTTTAGAAGGGTTCTCGGTCTCACCACCCTAGGCCTAGGTGATGCCGAACGGCATCCCGCGCAGCCAGAGCGCCAGCACGCCGCCCGTCACGGCGAGGGGGATCCCCGAATAGACAATCGCCGCCTGTCGCAGCGAAAACTCAAAGATGCGGTCAATCTTATCGGCGCGGATTCTCGTACCAGGCGACGTTGTTGCTGGCGCGACCGGCGATCACCAGATCCAGGTCCCCGTCCTGGTCCATGTCAAACGCGCGGATGTCGTAAGCCTCCTGGTCGTTGGCGACGAGATGATTCGTGAACTTTCCCTTTCCATCGTTTTCGAACCACCAGGCTTGCTTGTCGCCGTAAGCGCAGGTGGCCGCATCGAGATCCCCATCGCCATCCAGGTCGAGAACGATGAGAGAATGGGGTTCTTTCAGGGTCGGATGAATGGGGTGTTCTCGCCACGAAGGAGCTTCAAACCAGACCACGCCGTTGCCGTGCCCGCGGCTGGCAATGAAATCGGCTTTCCCATCCTGGTTGACATCACCCGGATGAATGTTGGTCGCGCCCATTTGCTTCTCGGCGATGACGTGTTTCTTCCAGGCTTTGGCCGGGTCTTCAGGCGCTTCCCACCAGGCAAAGTAGTTGCCGACGGGAGACGGGCTTCCTTTGGCTCCAGTCGCGGCATCCGGGCGGCCGTCTCCGTTGACATCGCCGAAACCCAGGTAGTGGCTGAGGCCGGGAGCGTCTTGGTCGGCGAATACGTGAGGCTCCCAGTTTAAGGCGGTGCGCGGATTTTTTGGCACGGCCAGCCAGAGGAGCGATTCCGGGAATGGCGTGTCTTTGGGTTGCGCGCTGTTTGCGATCAAATCAATCCGCCCATCGCGGTTGACATCGCCCTTCAACAGGCCATGGATGCCGTTGAGCGCTTTGCTGGCGGTGCGCAACGGCCAGGGATCGGTAAGCGGATGATCCGGTTGTTCGAGCCAGATAATCAAACCCGGTTGGTAACGCGCGCCGATGAAATCCAGATCGCCGTCTCCGTCCACGTCGAAAGTCTCGGAATGAATGAAATCGTGGCCGGGAGTTGCATCGAGCACGATTTCCTTCCAGGTGGGTCCTACAAAAAGCCGCGTCCTGTTCCCGCTATTCGCGATGACATCGGGTTTCCTGTCTTTCGTGAAATCTCCGGCGACCGCAGTCATGCACGGAAAACCTTGATGGACGACATGCTTCTTCCAAAGGGGTTCGGCGGCTTCCGGGCGCGGGAGCAAAAGCGGAAAGAAAACGGCGGTTGCGAGGGCAAGGCGGTTGTGGGCGCGGCCAATGAGCGTCTGGGTGAACATGAACGCGACTTAAACGCACCCACGGAGTGGCGTCAATCCAGAGATGGCCAATAAACTGAACCGGGTTCACCGGCAAGGCGACCGATTGTTCCCAATTGGATCTGCGTTTCTCGGCGTCCCTCTGCGGTTTCTCTCTTCGCGGTTACGCCATGATCTCGCGGATTGGCTTTCCGTGGTCGATTTCCAGACGCTTGCGTCCGGGAACCTCAAGCTTGCGCGAATCGAGACCGAGTTGGCGCAGAATCGTCGCGTGGATATCGGTGACATAATGCCGGTTCTCAACGGCGTGAAAACCGATCTCGTCGGTGGCGCCGTGTGTCACGCCGCCTTTCAGTCCGCCCCCGGCCATCCAGACGCTGAATCCGAAGATGTGATGATCGCGGCCATCGGAACCTTGCGAACCGGGCGTCCGGCCAAACTCCGTCGCGAACACGACCAGCGTTTCGTCAAGCAGTCCGCGCGCGTCGAGATCCTGGAGTAACGCCCCGATCGGTTGATCCACTGCGAGCGCGAGCTTCGAGTGATTGGCCTTGAGACCGCTGTGCGCATCCCAGGCTCCCGCGCCGCCGCCGCCATGCTGAATCTGAATGAATCGCACGCCGCGTTCCACCAAACGCCGGGCGGCGAGAAGCTGCGAACCGAACTCACGGCAGTGCGGCAAATCGAGACCGTAAAGCGTCTTCGTCTCTTCCGATTCTTTGGTGTAATCCAAAACGTCGGGCACCGAGTGCTGCATGCGGAAGGCGAGTTCATAGGAAGCGACGCGCGCGGCGAGAGCGGGATCGTTCGGATACTCGACACCGCGCAAGGCGTTCAGTTCGCGCACCAAATCGCGGCCTATGCTCTGCGCTTCAGCAGAAAAGGGCCGTTCGGGCTGGCCAAAGTCGAGCGGGTTCTTGGGATCGATGCGCAGCGGGACGGCGTCGTGCGCCGGGCCGAGATAGAACCCGTCCTTCTTGTTCCAATATTCGCGCGTGCCGATGGAAATGAACTGCGGCAAGTTGTCATTGAGCGAGCCTAGACCGTAGTGAACCCACGCCCCAAGCGTGGGAAACTCACCGTCGAGCATGTTGCGGCCGGAATGAAATTGCGTCTGTGCGCCGTGATTGCTGTCCGTCGTCCACATCGAGCGAACAATCGCCAGGCGATCCACCTGGCGCGCGATGTGCGGGAACCAGTCGCTCACTTCGATGCCGCTCTGGCCGTGTTTCTTAAAGCCGACTTGCAGCGGATAAAGCGTGTTGCGCTGATTGCCGTTGGCGTCGGGAACGACGAGCCGTTCGATGGCGAGCTTCTGGGGATTCTGCGCGTCGGCGAAGGGCGTTTCGGCAATGGTTTTGCCGCCGTACCTCGTGAGCATTGGCTTCGGATCGAAACTCTCCACGTGACTGACGCCGCCGTTCATGAACAGCCAGATGACACTTTTCGCCTGGGGCGTGAAGTGCGGGAGTCCGGTCGGTGGCGGCCACGCCGCGCCGTTTCCAAAGGCCTCGCGGTGCAGCATCGCTCCGAGCGCCAGCCCGGTAAATCCCATGCCGAGGTCGGCGAGGAAGACTCGGCGGTTGATCGGGCGGCAGCGAGGATGGAGGCAGTTGCTCATAGTTGTTTCAACGCAGGGTCACGAAGTCATGGTGATTGAGAAGCGCCCAAACCAGGCGCGAACGCGCGGTCTCATGCGCGCGGGAGGAATTCGGTTCAAGCTCGCGCCATTTCGCCAATGCGTTTCGGCTCAGGGCGACTTCGGCATCGGAAGCGACAAGGGAGAGCATTTCCAAAAACGCTCGGCGCACGAAGGCGGCATCGTCTGCCAGGATCGGGCCGGATTCCCGGTCGTGAGACAGACGCGCGGCGATGTGGGTGGCGGCATCCAACACGAGTTTGCTGTTCGTCAGCGCCAAGGCCTGTTGCGGCACGATGCTTTGATCACGGCGGTAACATTCCTTGACGCCCGCGCCATCGAAGGTTGTGAGGAACAGATTGCGCTCATTGTTCGAGTGGAAGAAGTACAGGCTTCGACGTTTCGAGTTTTCCTGACTCGCCGCGCTCACGGGCGGGCCGCCGATGCCCGAATCGAGGGTTCCGGCAAGCGAGAGGATCGAGTCGCGCACCACTTCCGCTTCGAGGCGGATGGGATTGCGCCGCCAAAGGTACACATTCTCCGGGTCCCTTGCGGCGTTGGACTCGCTTCCGGCGAGCGACGAAGACATACGGTAGGCGGCAGACGTAACGATCAGGCGATGCAGATGTTTCATGCTCCAGCCGCTCTCGATCAATTCGGCAGCGAGCCAATCGAGCAGTTCGGGATGCGCCGGAGCCGCGCCTTTGCGACCGAAATCAAAGATCGTGGAGACCAGCGGCGTGCCGAAATGCCGCGTCCAAATATGATTGACCGCCACGCGCGCCGTGAGCGGGTGCCGCCGGTCGGTGATCCACTCCGCGAGCGCCTTTCGGCGTCCGCTGCTCTCGGCCGCGAATTTCACGATCGGATCGTCCGCCGTCGAGTTAAGAAAGCGTGTGGGCGTCCATTGCGCGCCGGCCAATTGGGTGTATTGATCTTCAGGTTTGACGGGAGCCTCGGCGGTTTTGATGGCTTTGGTAACCGCTTCCCGGGCTTGCTTGATCTCTTTCTCAATGGACTCCTTCTTGTCTTCGGCGGCCTTCTGCAAGCGGCGCTCGGCTTCGGCCAGTGTCAGCCGGGCTTTGGCGGTGGACGCTTCTCGCTCAGCTTTCAGCGCCGCGATCCTCTTTTCATGCTCGACGGCCGCAAACTCGGCGTCATCCTGCTTGCGAGCAGTTCGGACCCATGAAGCCTGCATTGCCTCGGCTCGGCGCTCCAGGCTGGCGAGATCCGCTTTCGCGAACGCCAGAGTGGACTCGGCGACGTGCAACGCGCCTCGCGCTTCCTCAACAGCCATCCGGGCCCGGTCGCGCGTCAAAGTAGCTGAACTCGGGGTCTGACTTGCGGCCAACGCCGCAGAGCCGGTTCGGAGATCTGGGTCAGAGATCCTGTTGGCCGGTTCGAGTGGCGTCGAGCGGCTCCGATCACGGGGCGAGGACGCCTCGGGAACCGGCAGGCTGGAAGCCATCCCTACAATGGGGGCGAGCAGGTCCGCTTCTTGTCGAAGTGCGCCAGCCAAGGTCTGTTTCAATCTGGGAATCGGCTCTTGCGCCGCTTGCAGTTTCTTTCGGGCCGGAGCCAGATACGTCTCCATCACCCAAGCCCGGCGTTCCGGCTGGTAGGCTTCAACCGGCAACGACACGGGCTGCACCTTGAACTCCCTGAAAGCGAGCAGTCCGGGCACTCCCGGAGCGATGACCGCGGATTTATCGGGCTGAGTCTCTTGACCGCGAATAAAACGATACGTGGGCGCGTTGAGCAGGCCGTCGAAGATTCGCGGGATGCCATCCTTCGTCAGATCTGCTTCACCGGGCAGCACGTCGAGCCGGACATGATAAGGCTCGAAGAATGCGCGCATCCGGTAGAAGTCGGTCTGGGAAATGGGATCGTATTTGTGGTCGTGGCATTTCGCGCAGTTCATCGTTAGTCCGAGCAGACTCTTGCTGACGTGCTCCACGGTTTCTTCGAGCCACTGATTGCGGTTGAAGAGAAAGTAATTTCGCGCGAGGAAACCGGTGGCGCGGAGTTTGCCGAGGTCGTTCGGGTGGAGCTCATCGGCGGCCAGCATCCACCTCACCATCTCGTCGTAGGGCGTGTCGGAGTTGAGCGACTCGATGATCCAGTCCCGCCAATGCCAGATGTGCTTCTGACTGTTGCGGAGTTGGTCCCCAAGGCCCCACCAATCGCTGTAGCGCCAGATGTCCATCCAATGACGCGCCCAACGTTCGCCATGGCGTGGGTCATGGAGCAAGCGTTGGGCGGTATCTTCATACCAACGGCTCGGAGGACCCTGACTTGCGGCCGCGATTTCTTCCGCGGCGGGTGGCAGCCCGATGAGGTCCAGGTAGAGCCTTCGCAGCAACACCTCGCGCGGCGCTTCAACCTGCGGTCTGAGGCCGCGCCGCGCGTGTTGCTGCGCGATGAAGGCGTCGATGGGATTTCTCACCCACGCCGGATTGCTATCGACCGGCGCCGGAGGGCGGACGCAGGGACGAAAAGCCCAATGGTCTTTTGGGTCGGCTTCCCCTTCTTCATGGTTCGGCGCCGGCGCACCGGCGGCAATCCAGTCGCTGAGCAGCTTCACTTGCGCAGGCGATAACGGTTCGCCTTCGTGCTCGGGCGGCATGCGGTCATCGAGATGGGTCGCAGTGACGCGTTGGATGAGGAGGCTTTGACGTGGATCACCGCGCAGAATCACCGGCCCGTCGGCGCCTCCTTTCAGCATCGACGCCACGGTGTCGAGCCGTAACGCCTTCTTTTGTTTGAGCGCTCCGTGGCAGGCGTAACACCGCTCCTGAAGAAGAGGTTTGACCTCTCGGAGATAGTCCACCGCGGCCGCAGGCAACCTCGCTGGTGAAGCGACCAGAAGAAAAGAGACAATCAGCAGCCAGGCGCGTGTCATCGGAGTGCAAAATTACCATACAGGGCGAAATATTGACACCACAGACAACGGCCACAACGGCTACCAGGAAATACCAGGCCGTCGATGCTCAGCCGATCCTATTTCGCGGCAACCGACCCTCTCACCCTTCCCTCCCGAGCCGGTTTGGGGCAATTCCAAGGGGTCAAGGGCCGCGTGCCCGGCACCGGGGCCAGGGTGCTTTCCACGGGAACACGAATTGACACGGAGACACCGTGTGGTACAAGACGCGTATGACTGAAACTGTCACCGTCCGATTGACGCGTCCCAAATCCGAGTTGCTCAAAAAGTCTGGAGGCAACCTGAATCGCTGGATCAATGGGCTGATCGATCAGGCTTTGGACCAGCCCGCACCCGATTGGGACGCGCATTTCCGCCGGCCGCGGCGTAAGTTTCGTTACACGGCTGACGAAGTCCGGCGCGCTGGCCGATGAACTTTGCCGACACGAATTGGCTGGAGGCGCTCTACTTCGAGTCTCCGGAACCCGAGCAGCAAGCGCGCGAAGCGACCGCCCAACGGTTCATGCGAAGGCAGGGCGGGCAACTGGCCATCTCCCACATCGTTTATTTGGAGGCGCGAAACGTTTTTTCCAGGACGGCCAAGGAACCCGATCCGGAAGAATGGCGCCGGTTCCTGGCCGATTTCAATCGCCTGATTTACCTGGACCCGATGAACTGGGATTTTCTCCGGCGCGATGCCTTTGAATTGTTCGCGCGCTATTCGCACCGCGCTGTGTTGGGCACATTCGACATCGCCATCCTTGCTTCAGCAAAGCTCTCCGGAGCAACCCGGTTGCTGTCCTTCGATCAGGCGCTCAAAGCGCTGGCCGTTGCGGAGGGTATGGAGATCTTTCCGTCTTTGAATTCTGAAGGCAAACAAATGCTGGGAAGACTCAAAGCGCGCGCCGCGGGTTAGACTTGGAGGCTATTTTGCCGGCTGCGGCTCGCGCGGCGGACCCGTGCGCTGGATGACTTCGTTCGGCTTCAACTCTTTGTCCCCAGCCGAAGAGAACTTCACCGGCGGCTGCGCTCGGGTCCATTCCTCGCGGGAAACCTTCCGTGTTTCGTGCCGGAAAACGAACGTCCCCTTTTTGTTGCCGATGATGAACTCGGGCCGGCCATCGCCGTTCACGTCCGCGACGCCGATTTGCCGGCCCACACCGGAATCGTTGTCGATCAGATGCGGCGCCCAATCCACCTGGCCGCCTGGGCCGCGGACGAGCCGGAACCAATAAAGCACTGCCGGCGCGCCCGGATCCGGATCGCCGGTCGGGCCGTGCGCCCAGAAGCATTTGCCGGTGACAATGTCCTTGAGGCCGTCGCCATCCACATCGACCAATTCCACCGCGTGAAGCTGGGAGAAGGCCACGCCGTAGCGATTTTCGCCTGGCTCCTTGTTCATGAAGACGTGCGCCTTGAATTGCGCGTGCCCGCCCGCGTCCTTCTCGCGGAGTTGTTCGTACCAACCGAGACCATACCCATGTGCCGCGAGGCTCGTGACCACGTCGTTCAAACCGTCGCCGTTGACGTCATAGGTGAACATCTGCGCGCCGCCGCCGGGGCTGAACGCCGCAGGATGGCGCATCCAGGGGGAAGCGGTCTCGCGTGAGCTCGGCTGTTCCCACCAACCGTCCTTGTAAAGAAAATCAAGCCGTCCATCGCCATTCACGTCGCCAATGCCCAGGCCGTGAGTGAAGCGTTGCCAGTTGCCTCCGCTGGAGATCGCGGTGAACGGCCACTTCGCGGTCACGTTGCGCCAGTCCGGCGACGCAAAACCGAAGTTGCCTCCGAAGTTGCAGACGATCTCAGGTTTCCCGTCGCCGGTCAGGTCGGCGAACGTGGGCGATTCATTGTCCACGGCATCGAGCACCGGATGCCGCTCCCAATGCCGAGCCTTGCCTTGCGGGTTGAGGTAGAGGTAAGCGGGAGTGCCGGGGAGTCCGTAGGTGAGCACGTCATTCCAGCCGTCGCCGTTGAAGTCGTAAACGAAGGAGAAAAAATTGTCGGTGGAATAGGCGTTCTTTTTGCCGAACACCCCTTCGAAGCCGGGGAGCGTTTCCTCCGCGCCGTCCTTCATCACCTTGAAAGTCGTCTTCGCCGGGTAAATCTCATGGCGCTTCGCAAAGTCCGGCCCTTCCCACCAGTACGGGCCGGAGATCGCGTCCGGCCGGCCATCGCGATTGAGGTCGCCGAAGTTCGCGCCTTCGCTCCAGTAATATTTCTCCAGATGAAGTTTTTTGAAAGAGTGGACGACGTAATCGGCCGCCGACGCCGTGATTGCCCCGGCACAAATGGACCAGGCGAGTGAGGGAAGAAGATTCATGGTCGCCTTTGTGGCAGACCCGAGAAAACAGGTCAAGGTCACGGGTCACGGATCAGCGATTCTCATTTTGCGGCTCTGGGAGTGCCGGCGTCCCCGCTGGCGTGTCAGGCTGCTGAAAGACAACAGGATTCGCCGGCAAGGATGTCGGCGCTCCCGGCAAAATGACGCGGATAAGGAACTCTCCCCGGTTTCCCGTCATCCGTGTAATCTGTGTGATCCGTGGTTAGCTTGCCTGGCGAACAGCCGCCTGTGACATCCACCGCGGCACGACTACACCTCCAGTTCCCATCCGAACCCCGGTCTGTCCGAAGGCCGCATGTAGATGCCTTCCGGGCCGCGCGTGATCTGGTTGTCTTCCTCGAATCGCCTGTAAACTTCCGGCGGACCACCGGGCGCCGGAAGGAACATTTCGCACCACGGACTGTTCGTCGTGGCAAAAATGAAATGCGGCGCGCCGCCTCGCCAGCCGCCGTGCGGAATGACCGGGATATCGTAAGCCGCAGCCAGCGCCGCGATGCGCCGCAATTCGGTCAACCCGCCGCACCAGTTCATGTCCGGCTGCCAGATGTCCGCCGCTTTGTATTCGAGCAGTTGGCGGAATCCGTAACGGGTGTACTCGTGCTCGCCGGTCGCCATGCGCGTCGAATCAATCGCCTCATTTAATCGCCTGAAGCCATCGTAGTCATCGGGCGGCAAACATTCCTCCATCCAATAGACGCGATACGGTTCGAGCATCTGGGCGAACTCGATCGTGTAACGCTCGGTCAGAGCCATCCAGCAATCGAGCATGATTTCGCCGTCCGGTCCGAGCAACTCCCGTGTGCGCCGGACCAGAGCGACGTTTTTCTTCATTCCGTCGCGGCCATCCGCCGGACCGTACGGCACGGCCAGCTTGATCTTTTTGTAGCCGAACTCGGCATGTTGCTCGATGTCATTGCCCGTGCAGTAAGCGGGGATTCGTTCCTTGGTCGCTCCCCCAAGGAGTTTGTAAACGGGCATCCCAAGCGCTTTGCCAATCACATCCCAAAGGGCGTTATCGACCGCGCTGATCGCGTGAACGACCAGCCCCTTGCGTCCGTAGTAAAGCGTCGAGCGCCACATGATGTCCCAAAGCCGCTCGACATCGAACGGGTCTTCGCCGAGCAGCAGTTTAGTAAGATGTTTCTCGATGACGAACGCCGCGCCCGGCCCGCCGTACCCGATCCCGGTCACGCCTTTGTCCGTGGTGATTTCGACCGCGTCCGGCCCCAGATCGCCCGCCATGAACAAACTCCGCTGGGCTTTGTATTTGGGGTAAATCGACATCGGATTGGCCACCTCGGAGCCGCCGGTGGACCATGAGCCCGGCGCGGGTTTGTAAGCAAGCAAGGGCCGCTTCGGACGCGGACGAACCATCCGGACGCCGGTGATCTTGAGTTTGCTGGCTTCGTCCTGAAAATTCAGCCGGGGCGGCGAAGGCAGCGGTTCGGCGCTTTCGGCGGGCCAGGAGAATCGGGATACAGCGGCAGCGCCGAGGGCGAAGCAGGAACCCGTCTGGATGAAGTTTCGTCGGTTCATAGGCAGGTTCGAAGTTTGCCACGAATTTCCCGGATTGTCGCGAATTCTCCTTCTCTCAACTTCTCTCAACTCTCAACCCAAACCCCTCTCAACTTCTTCAACTTCCACACTGTGCCTGATGCCGCAACGCGTGATCCACCAGCACCAGCGCCGTCATCGCTTCCACCATGGGAACCGCACGCGGCAACACGCACGGATCGTGTCGGCCTCGCGCCTTCAACGTCGTGTTCTTGAATTCGGCATCGACAGTTTCCTGTTCGTGCATGACCGTCGCCACCGGCTTGAACGCGACGCGGAAGTAAATCGTTTGGCCATTCGAGATCCCGCCTTGCACGCCGCCGGAGAAGTTCGTCTTTGTGATAACCTTGCCGCCTTGGGCGCGGAACGGATCGTTGTGCTGCGTCCCGGTCATCAAAATGCCGGCGAAACCCGAGCCGATGTCGAACCCTTTGGATGCGGGCAGGCTCAACATCGCTTTGCCCAAATCCGCTTCCAGCCGATCGAACACCGGTTCGCCCCAGCCTGGCGGCACGCCGCGCGCCACGCCTTCCACAATGCCTCCGACGCTGTCGCCTGCTTTCCGCATCTCCTCGATCAATTGGATCATTTGTTCTGCGACGGCCTGATCCGGACAGCGAACAATATTGGCTTCGACATCCTTTGTTTGGACACTTTCCGGATGGACCTCGGCGACGAGCCGCTGGACCTGTTTCACGTAAGCGAGAACTTCCACTCCGAAGCGTTGCCGCAAAATCTTCTTCGCGATGGCGCCCGCGGCAACGCGCCCAATCGTCTCGCGCGCGCTGGTGCGTCCGCCGCCGCGCCAATCGCGCGTCCCAAATTTCGCGAAGTAAGTGTAATCCGCGTGCGACGGGCGAAACTTGGCTTCCATCTCCGCGTACGCTTCGGGCCGCGCGTCTTCGTTCTTCACCCACAGACAAATCGGCGTGCCTAGCGTTTTGCCCTCGAAGACACCCGATAGAATCTCGACAAGATCGGCTTCCTTCCGGGGCGACACGATTTTGGATTGTCCGGGCCGGCGGCGGTCCAGGTCGGGTTGAATGTCCGCCACACTCAATTCGAGCCGCGGAGGACAACCGTCCACGATCACGCCAACGCCGCCTCCGTGAGATTCGCCCCAGGTGGTGATGCGGAACAGGTGGCCGAACGAATTCGCCATGCGCTGAGGTTGGGGGAAAAACGCCGACAGGTCAAACCGAGTTGCGTGTTGCGTGGCGCAATGCGTTGCGTTGCTAGCAATGAAGAACATCGATACACTTGGCTCCGGACATTCTCAAGGTTGCTCCAGAGCTGGATGAGAAGTTGAAATCAAGAAACAAGATGGGATTTCGTTTTAAGCAATTGCATTTGGGCGATATGGAGTTCGGCCTCGCAAAGGAGTTGGCCGTTTTCAGTTTGTCGCCTCAAGCACTTTCCGAGTTAAGAGGGATCAGATTCGAGCTGACGAAGGACGATCTCGACTACGTTTATGCGGCGCTGCTGGCGACCGAAGATGACCAGCAATTCGCCTTGCGATCCTATCTTCGAGGGCCACATTCTGACAAAACCGAACTGGTCGGAAACGAGTGTTCCATGCAGCCGCAGGCTGATCTGAAGAAATTTTTGGCAGCACTCCAAATTCCTGATGAGGTGATACTCTGGAGCATTGGCAAATCATGAACGTCTGGTCAACAGGCCGGACAACTCACGCGACTATGAAATTTGGCCTGATCCAACGCAAAGAGACCTGGTGTTTGACCTGGCGAGGATGGCTCGTCGGCATCCTGGCCATCGCGGCCCTTTTGTTTCTTGGCGTTCGATCCATCTTCCCTTTTCTTGCCACAAACCGGCCGATCAATGCTGACCTGCTCGTCGTGGAAGGCTGGGTGCCGGATTACGCGCTTGCGGAGTTGCGGACGGAGTTTGATCGGGGCGGGTACAAACTTCTCGTCGTCACTGGAAATCCCATGCTGAAGGGCGAAGCTTTGTCCGAGTACAAGAACTACGCCGACCTGACGCGGACGATCCTGCTCAAGAACGGCTGGCCGGAAGAGAAAGTCGTGCCGGTTCCGAGCGGCGAGGCCTTGAGAAACCGAACCTACACCGCCGCGCTGGCCTTGCGGGCTTGGCTGGCTAAGTCCGGGAACTCAGCCCGCTCCCTGAATGTGTTCACCCGCGGCCCGCACGCGCGAAGAACCTGGTTGCTCTATCAAATGGCGCTGCAAGGCAAGGCGGAGGTCGGTGTCATTGTCGGCACGGATTTGCGGTACGATGGAAAGCGCTGGTGGACCACGAGCGAAGGCGTGCGCGATGTCCTGGACGAAACCATCGCTTACCTCTACGCCCGCCTCCTCTTTCGCCCGGCGCAGGCCAGCGACTGATCAACAGCAGGACGCTTTCTTTGTTCTCTTCTGTAAGGGCTGCGAAGCCACTTTTTCGCACCACGGTCTGCGAGAAAGCCGTGTAGTGCTATCCACAAAAGTCTCAGCGGCTCGGGCAAGTTTTTTCCATTCAACCGATTTAACCCATTTAACGTTGTAACGATTTGGTTGCGGCGGCAGCGGCGCTGCGCTCTTTGCGCTCTCTCGCGGCTGAATTCCTCTCGGTTTTAAATTCGTGAAATTCGTGAAATTCGTGTCACGTGCTCCGAGGATTCCCATTTCCTCCTTTTCTGTTGCTGCAATTCCCGGTTACTTTCCGCGCCATGCGAATTTTATCGGGCATCCAACCGTCCGGCGCGCTGCATCTCGGAAATTATTTCGGGATGATGAAGCCGGCCATCGAGCTCCAGGAGCAGGGCGAGGCATATTACTTCATTGCCAATTACCACTCGATGACTTCGCTCTTCGACGCGGCGGAACGAAGGCGAAACACGCTCGACGTGGCGCTGGATTTTCTCGCCTGTGGGTTGGACCCGAAGAAGTCCGTCTTTTTCCGGCAATCCGATGTTCCCGAAGTCACGGAATTGACCTGGCTGCTCAGCACAGTGACGCCCATGGGCCTGCTCGAGCGATGCCACAGCTACAAAGACAAAATCGCCAAAGGCCTGAGTGCAAGCCACGGCCTCTTCTCGTATCCGGTGCTCATGGCGTCGGACATCTTGATTTACGACTCGAATGTGGTTCCGGTGGGCCGCGATCAAAAGCAGCACGTCGAAGTGACGCGTGACATCGCGATCAAGTTCAACGAGCAATACGGCACCACTTTCGTCATTCCGGAGCCTCGAATTCGGGACGAGGTCGCGGTGGTGCCGGGGACCGACGGCCAGAAGATGAGCAAAAGTTACGGGAACACGATTGAAATTTTTGGCGAGGAGAAAGCCCTCCGCAAGAAGATCATGAGCATCGTGATGGACAGCCGTCCTGTGACGGACCCGAAGCCGGACGCCGAGAAGAACGTGGCGATTCAATTGCTCAAACTCGTCGCGCCCGAATTTGTCGCCAAGGAGATTGAAGAACGTTTGCGCACGGGCGGCTTTGGCTACGGGGACTTGAAGAAGGCGCTGTTCGAGCACTATTGGAGTTTCTTCGCCGCGGCGCGCGCGCGCCGCTCGGAACTCCAGGCCAATCTGGATTACGTCAATCAGGTCTTGCGTGAAGGGGCCATTCGGGCAAGAGCCGTTGCTCAACAAGTCCTCCGCCGCGCTAAACTCGCCAGCGGCCTGGACTAGCATACCTCAGCGCGCGCAGGCTCCGGCTTATTCCATTTATCTTGGAGCACCAACCTGCCAATTTCCGCCGGCAGACGCGGGGTTCAGAGCGGCTGATCTTCTGAGGTTTATCCCGTCCATAATCCAGACCTTCAGACTTCCATCGATGCTATGCTGGAAAAGCAGATCGGGTTTGCCGTCCTCGTTCCGGTCCGCAGTGCTGACGACTCGAAGATTGGAATCGCCCGGATGGCCCGGATTGATTTTTACACCCGGACGCGCCACTACTCCGTCCAAGTACCAGGCAGCCAGACTTCCGTCCGAATGCTGAAAGATCAGGTCCGGTTGGCCGTCAGAATTAAGGTCATTCACTCCGACGACTCTCCAACTGGCTCCGCCGCTGCTCGGCTCCGTCAAAGCCCGGCGGGTGCGCCTAGTTCCGTCCATGAACCACACCTCGATGCGTCCGTCGGAGGATTGCAGCACAAGATCAGGCTTGAGGTCATTATCGAAGTCGGCGGCTGCAACAACTTTCCAAGCCGGACCTTCGGGACTGGGATCAAACAGCGCGATTTTCACCTGACGAGTACCATCCATAAACCACGCCGCCAGCGTTCCATCCGAGCGCTGGAAGACCAGATCCTCCTGTCCATCCTCGTTGAAGTCGCCGCTGGCAGCGAGGCGATAACTGAGGTCGCCCACGTTGCTCGGTTCCAGAAAACCCGCAGCCATCATGTCCAGGCCGTTCATCAGCCAGGCGGCGAGGGAGCCATCACTCGCTTGGAAGACCACATCGGCCATTCCGTCGCGGTTAAAATCACCACGAACCTCCATGCTCGGAGGTGGAGGCGGGATCACCGTCAGCGTGAAGCTGGTTTCGGCACTCAGTGGGCTCGGACTGGAGTCAGTTACCGTGAGCGTAATCATCGCGCTACCCGCTTGGCCCGGGGCCGGTGTAATGGCCACGGTTCGATTCGATCCGCTACCGCCGAGAACGATGTTGCTATCCGGAACCAACGCCTTTTTTGAGGACGAAGGCGAGACCGTCAGTGAGTCAGGAGTTTCTTTGTCCCCAATCGTGAACAGAATTTCGGCCGTGGTCCGACCGCTCAATGTGGATTGGTCGGCGACGCTGGAAATC
>VHCZ01000106.1 GCA_016871535.1 Verrucomicrobiota bacterium | reverse complement strand
GCCGAGCATGGTGGAAGAATCGGAGTTTTGGCCGCCGGTGTTCGAGTACACCTGCGTATCGAGCATGAGCATCTTCACGTTGGGCCGGTTTTGCAGGACCACCTTGGAAACATTCTGGAACCCGATGTCCCCGAACGCGCCGTCGCCGCCGATGACCCAGACCTTCGGCAACTCGCGGATTTCCGGGTCCGTCATGAGCGCGTCGTCCATGTGGGTGAACGTGAAATAATCTGCCGGCGCGATGACCTTCTCCGTGCGGTCGAGCAACGCGTCGCACAGCCGCTCTGGCACCACGGAACGGCGGGCGTGATTCAGGATGAGCGACTCGCCCAGCAGCCAACTGATCGTCGCGCCGTCCTGGAAGAGCGAGTTCATCCACGGATACGGATGCGGGTTGGATGGCGGCGTCGAGCCATACACGGTGTTGCAGCCCGTGCTTGCGCCCATGAACATGACAGACATGCCGTTGGCGCGGCGGCCGTCGATGGCCTGGAGGTGTTTGTGATTGAAAGCGTCCTGGCGCAGCACCGCGGCAAGTGCCTTGACGACCGTCTCCTCTGTGATCGGCCCGTGCTGGGCTTCGTGAGCGGAAATGCGTTTGCCGGTATCTTCGTCGTTCTCGCCGCCCAGACTCATGAGTGTATGAGCAACGGTCTTGCGGAAAAGATCGTATTGATCCGGGGCGCGTTCCTTGAGCGCGCGCAACTTCGCCAGGCCTTCCTGTTCGAGGCGATTGGCCTTCGCCGTCAAACGGTCGGCCTTCTTGTGGTAGAGCGGCCGCATGTAAGCTTCGGTCACCGAAGTGCAGGCGCGGAGGACACTTTTCTCGCCGCAACCGGCGCACGCGCCGTCGCCGGAGACGAGCGCTTCGTAATTGCGTCGGACCATCAGATGATTCCGCAGCGCCGCCTCGCGGGATTGTTCCGGCGTATCGTCAGTGTAAAGCCCCAAGAACTTCTGCGGTGTGTCAGGCAGCAGCCGCGAGAAAATTTGCGCCGTCGTGTGCTTCGCGTTCAATTCCTCGGTTTCAACCGTCATGCGCAACGCGTCGTGGTCGCCGCAGACCTGGACGCATTCGCCGCAGCCTTTGCACAGGTCGGAGACGAAGATGGAGAACAGGCCGCCGGAACCGGCCTGCTTGGTTTCGAGCGAGCGGAAGATGGCGGGAACGGCGGTGTACGCGAGCGGAAGTTGTTCCATGATGCCGGTGAATTCGTTCCTGGCCTGCTCTGAAACGTTGGACAGTTTGGCCACTTCCTCGCCGATAATGTCTTTGAAGGGCAGTTTCTCCTTCTTCTGGACCGCCGCGTTCATCCGGGCCCGGGCGCGCTCTTCTACGCCTTTGAGTTCCTGGATCAATTTGCTCCGTTCGGTCGCGTCCTTGACGTAATGAACGGCCGCGGTCTTGAGAACCGCGCCCACCTCCTGCGCCGTGTTCGGCAAGGCCGTGTCCGGACAAACGCTGATGCACTCCATGCATTGCGTGCAATTCTCCGCGATGTAAACGGGCGTTTCGCGGCGGGCGACATACTTCGACTGGGTGGCGCCCGAACCCGCGGCCATCACGCCGCACGAAGCCAGCGCGCCGGCGGGTTGGTGGTAACCCAAACCGCTGCGATACTCCCGGTCAAACTTGCTCCAGGTCTGGAAGGGGGCGCGCGTTTGGCCGGCCGGCATCGCCAGGCCGCTCAGCGGACTTCCAACGTTGCAGCCCGCCGTGGGAATCATCTCCTGAATCCCCAGCGGCCACACCGGTGGATTGCGCATGCTGGAACGGTCCGGATCGGCAAAATCGCCATACTTGATTTCCTGAACGCGATTGAACCCGTCGTCCATGACCTTCATGTTCGAGGCCACGACGGCCTCGCCGAAGCGCCCGAACTTTTTCTCGTATTGTTTGCGGACCGTCTTGAGGAATTGCTCCTCGCTGATGCCGTATTCCTTCAGGAACGGCGAGACGCGGAAGAACGCCCCCAGAAAGGAATTGCCCTGCATGCGGAGCTGCAATTCGGGGCTTTGCGTGGCTCCCCGCGCAATCTCGAAACCGGGCAGGATGAAGACCCGGATGTTGTTTTCCTTGATGAACTGCCGGTGTTGCTTCGGAATCCGCTGCCAGGCGGTCTCCGGGGTGTCGCTCGATTCCCAAACCAGACAGCCGCCTTTGTTCAGTCCTTCCAGCGGATTCGTGTGTGTGAAAGCTTTGGGATCGCAGCACAGGACGACATCGACGTGGTTCAACTCGCAATTCACCTTGATCCGTTCGGGGGCGACGACCAGGTAGTAATTCGTCGGCGCGCCCTTCTTTTCGGAGCCGTATTTCGGGTTGGCCATGACGAAAAGTTTGTCTTTGAGGCGACCATCTTCCTCGTACTCCGGTTTCATCTGGGAAATCAGCCCGCCAAATTCACCGATGATGGACCCCAAATTCTTCCCCGTCGTGATCATGCCCCAGCCGCCAATGGAGTGGAATCGAACGGCAATCGCCTTTTGCGGCAGCAACGACGGCGTGTCTTTGCTGATGACGCAGTACGGATGATCGATGCCGAGGGTGAAATAAGTCTCGCCATCCGCCGCGCCTTTCCCGTCTTTCCGTCGGGTTTGGCTGATGGCGTATTCGTAAGCGCCCAGCGTGTGTTCGGGCCGAAAGTCGCGCGAGCCAATGCCGTAGGAGCCGCGGAAAATTCTCGGCACTTCATCGGGGGCGAGCGTCGGGAGCAGACCTTTGTAAAGATGGCCTTCAACCGCTTTGCCCAGAGCCGTGCGGATGTCGCGGGCCAGCGGATTGTCCCCCGCCATGCCTTCGTCCGTGCGCTCAATGATGATTACATTCTTCTTCCCGCGCAGCGCATTGATCACCGCGGCTTCCGGAAAAGGCCGGATGACATTGATGTGAATCGACCCCACCTTCGCGTTGCGCTGCTCTCGGAGGTAATCGCAAGCCTCCTCGATGTTCTCCGCCGCGCAACCCAACGATACGAAGACAGTGTCTGCGTCCTCGATTTTGTATTCACTGATGAGGCCGTAATAGCGCCCGGTCAACCGGGCAAACTCAGCGTAAGCGTCTTCCAAAAACTTCAGGATGGGCTCGTTGAAATTATTCCGGCGCGCGACCACGCCGTTCATGTGGTGCTCCTGATTCTGGACGGGACCGAGGAGAATCGGGTTCTTGAGGTCCATCATTTCCGGGATGCGGCGGCGCTTCGGGCCGAAAAGTTCGCGTTGAGCCGGCGTCGGGCAGTCAATGATGTCGCCGGGGGCGCCCAGGAATTCGCGCAGCATTTCCGCTTCGGGCACGCGATAAAGCCGTTCGGAATGCGTGGTCAGCATGCCGTCCTGAATGTTCATGCCCGGATTGAGCGAAAACTCGTTGACCTTGCGGAGGATGATCCCCTGATCCGCCGCTTGCTGGGCATCCTTGGCCATGAGCATGGTCCAGCCGGTATCGAGCGCGGCGTAAAAGTCGTCGTGGCCGCAATGCACGTTCAGGGCGTGCTTGGTCAGCGCCCGCGCGCCGACTTCGAGCACCATCGTGCAAAGTTTTCCGGGAGCGTGATAATACTGTTCCATGGCATACACGATGCCCTGGCCGGAGGTGAAATTGACCACGCGGCGCCCTGTGACCGCGAAAGCCGTAGCGCCGCCTTGAGCTGCGTGCTCGCCTTCGGCCTCGATGGCGATCTTCGATTGACCCCAGACGTTCAGTTCGCCTTGAGCGTAGCTCTGCTGATAAAGCTCGCCCCCTTCCGTGGATGGGGTGATGGGGTAGAACACTCCGCCCTCCGTAATGCGGGTTTCTACGTATTGCGCCACGAGCTGGTTCCCGTTACACGTGACGGGAATGCCAGGGTATTTCGGGCGGGTTGCCGGCGCAGAATGGGCTTTGCCCTTGGCGGCGGCAACGGCGCTTTCAACAGATGCAACAGGTACATTCATAGCAAAATTCAAGAGGCTTCCGGTCTTTGGCGCGATGTCCCGGCAATCGGACCGGATAAGTTACCTCATAGCTCATTGGGGCGTTAGACTCAAAGGAAAAGAGCGGGCAAAAAAGCGCATCCGTGCGCGCAAGCGGGTAAGGACGCGTTCCACCGCGTCTCCGGGAATCCCTCTTTCGATCGCTGGGGAAGGTCAAGGACGGAGTGGTATCCGTCCCGACCCAGTTCAATGGAAAGCTCCCTTGGCCAAGAACCCATGCCTTCGGCCCATGAACCGAAAACCGTGCGGACCGCAGCCTTTAGGCTGCTTCCGCGCACTCCCCGGAGTCGAGCGTTGAAGCGGCCTAAAGGTGCCTAAAGGCCGTGGTCCGAAGAGCCGGGTTTCATGGGAAGAAGAAGCGGCGCCCTGTCGGGAAGCCGGCTCACGGCTCCGCCCGGTTTTCGTCCTGGGACATCTCGAAGCTGAAAACGTATTTCTTGGCCGGAATCCACTCGGCATGGCCGTCGCAAAACGCAACATTGCCCCCGCCATCTCCGTGATTGTCCACCGGGTCCGGATAATTCTGGCGCGCGCCTGGGAAAAGCTCGTCCGCATCCAGCACAATCCAAATGCGCGAGGGTCCGGCGATCACGCCTTTCAAACCGAACGCGTTGAAACGGTGCGCGTAATTCTGGACGGACGCGAGGGTCTTCTTTACGCCCGGAGTGGGGCGCGGTGCGCCGTGGATCGGAATCTCGGTAACGCTGCCGCCGTTGAAGTTCATAAATCCGAACACTTCGTAACTGCTCCCGGGGTTCTTCGATTTCCCCGAAGCGGTTCTGAATAAATAACGAAGTCCCGGCTCGCCGGTAACCTCGTGCCTTCCCGCGTTCGTAGGGATGTAATTCTGCGTGCTCGGACAAGTGAAGCTTTTGAGCGTCGAGACGTAATTCGAGTAGAGCCAGTTGAGATCGTCGTCGCCGTCGAACACGTTCGCGCCCAGATAACCCTTGGCGTCATCATCGGCGTAAAGCGCGGTGCCAAGGCCAATTTGTTTCAAGTTGTTCAAGCAGGAAATGCGGCGGGCTCGCTCCTTGGCCTGCGCCAGGGCCGGCAACAGCAATCCGGCAAGAATCGCGATGATCGCGATGACGACGAGCAATTCGATGAGAGTAAAGGCGGTGCAATCGGCGAGAGTCCTGAACCTCGGGCGCGGAACGCCGGTCTCCGACCCGGCGCGGTTCGGTGAGGCTTTGTCAACGCGTCGGATCGGAGATCGGCGCTCCAGGTCATGGGAGGCTTCTTCGGTTGCGAAACCATGCACCCGGCTCTTGAACCTAAAACTGCACGGACCGCAGCCTTCAGGCTGCTTCTGGCCACACTCCGGAGTTCGGCGTTGAAGCGGCCTAAAGGTCGCGGTCCGAGGAGAAAGTTCATGGGAAGCACCCACGGCCTTCGAGCCGTGCACATGGTCCATGAACCCAAGACCGGGCGGACCGCAGCCTCCAGGCTGCTTCCGCGCACTCCGCGCTGTCGAGCGTTGAAGCGGCCTAAAGGCCGCGGTCCGAAGAGACGGATCGCCATTCCAACCGCTGTTGGAGTTTTGGTGATAATCGTCGGTTACGACCATGCCGATATAAAGGTTGGCTTCGTCCCACGTAATCGCCCAGGCAGTCGAATGATCCTCCGGGCCGGTCCAAACGCTATCGGTCGCGATCGTCGTGGCCCCGCTCAACGTTTCGAACGACACCAATTGCTTGGGGGCACCCTTGGGGATCGAGAATTTCACGTCTTTCCAAATCGTCGCGCCGCCCCAATCGGACAGATTCCCATCGATCAGGACCGTCTTCTTGGCGGCAGAGTAGTTTTCCAGAAAAAAAGACCGGAGTCGCCTCCGGTCTTTTCGCCCTAGATGAGATGCTGAGCCATTAATTTCCGCTGGCCCGGTAGAACTTGGTTCCGGACGGGGTTACCGAGTAAGGGCTAGCCGCGTTGGCGACATCTGCCCACGGTCCCGTGATGGCATCGGCTGATTGCAGTTTGCCTGAACTCCAGGTGATGGAGACCCGGCCCGCGCTTTGTGCGATCGACAGCGTCGGTTTTGTCGTCACTGGCGCCGCAGGGACATCGTAAAACGCGATGTTGTCCACGGCGAAGTACCAACTGTCGGTGCCCATAGCGGCAAAGCGGAGCCGGACATCCGCTTTCTTGTTGGCCTCGGGCAGGCGGAACATCTCGACTCGCTTGCCTTCCACCTGATCGTCATTGACGCGGGGCACAATGTACGGGCCGAGCGCCGGCGTAATCGCTGCGCCGATGCCGTCGCCATACTTGTCGCCTTTCGTCACGTCACCCACTTTCCAACTGGACGTATCGGTGTTCGCATCGTTAAACGTCCGGAGTGCGTCCACGGTTCCATCTCCGTTCAACTTGATATCCGGGCCGTCCAGGAAATAGACGACGGGCAGCCAGGTCTTGCCCGCATCGACGGAGTACTCGACTGCGCCCAGGCTGTCCTGATTCTGCTCGTAAATACTGCTGAACGTCAGGGCGACATTATTGATCTGGGAGCAATCGAAGGGCTTGCTCATAATGAACTGAGTCTGGCCGTCATAACCGCGATCCAACGCGTCCGTGTTGCTTCGGCTGTCCGACTCGGCATAGAGCACGTTGCCGGACATGAGCCAGTCTGGGAATGTGCCGCCCACCGGGTCGCCGTTTTTGATTTCTTTGCCGTTGTACAACAGACCCGGCGCGATGTTGAAAGGTCTGCCGCCGTCAATCGCATTGATGTTCTCGGTCTTCACCAGGACCCAGTTCTCATAGCTTTCCGAGCTTTGATTGGTGATATCTCGCCCGTCCACATTGCGGGCGGTGAAGTTTGTCGCCACCCATCCGGTCGGCTGCGAATCCTCCGGATAGCTGTCAAAGGTCTCGAGAATCTTTGGCGCGGGCAGAACGATGTTCTTCAGATTGTAGAACGTCCAGGTCTGATTCCGCGTAAACGCCCCGGTCGTGTCCTTGAAGATCAACTCGGCGGTGTGCTTGTCCTGGGGAAATTGCAGCCCGCTCGGCGTGTAGGTCACAGTGACATTGGCCCCTTGCCGCGACAACGTCGGCGTCACTGCGGCTCCGTCCAATTTGAGGACAATCGACTTGTCGTCCACCTTTTTCGGGTCGCCGTCCGTCACGACCACTTTCACGGAAGAACTGACTCTGGCCAACTGTCGCGGCGCCGGGCCTGGAGAGATCGATTTGATCGACGGGTCCAGCGCGGCGCCGATCACTCCGCGGTAGGCTTTGAGTCCTCCGTCGGCCGTGTCGTTGATGAGCACCCTGGTTCCGTCCGGTTTGACGGTGAACCATTCCACGGCCGAGTCGCCGCCTCCTTCCTCATAGATCATGCGAAAGGGATAAACTCCGGCTTTCTCGGCAAACACCGAGAAGGTCGTATTGGCGACGCCGCGGCCGCCATCGAACTCACCGAGGATCGGCGCAAACGCATCAAACGGATTGGGCGACAATGCTCCGTAAACGCGGAAGCCGTCGTCGCTGTTCACTCCCATGGTGGTTTCGCCCGCTGGCAATTCGAGGAACGTGATGATCTCCAAAGAATAGTTGTTGTCGTTCGTGCCGTCGTTGGCCAGCCCTGGGGTGTCCTGGGTATCGTTGTTTGTGAAATTGCCTTGCCCGCCGGTGTTCCAATAATTGATGGTGCCGGGCTCAGGGAAGTACGAATTCCCGAATTGCTTTTCCGTGAACCGCGAGGTGTCTGCGGTGTTCTCGCCCTGCAAGCCGGCGAGCTGATCTTCGGTCCAGGCAATGCTGTTCGGGTTGGCGGCCGCGGTCTTGTAGGTCCGCACCAGGAAACCGGGCTTGCCTGTGTCGGGCTGGACGGCAATCGAGCCGGTGAGATAGAAGCGCGTCTTGAAACTTCCCGAGTCCGTCACAACGTTCCCCTGGGTATCCTTCACTTCGATCGTGTAGGTGTGCTCAGAGCCGGGAGGAAAGGGCGCGGTGGCCGTGTAAGTGAAATCAGTAGCCTCGCCCGTTTTCTTCGAAGAGAGCGTGGCGGCCTTCCCATCAATCGTCAGTTTGGCGCTATTTGGGTCCACAACCGACGAGCCTTTGTCCGTGGCTCGAAATGTGAAGGATGAGACACCGGGATTGATAGCCGAAAAAAACAGACGATCCACCGTGGGCGTGTTCGGGCTCAGGGTCACCAGCGCCGTCTGCTGCGGCGTCTTGCCGAAGACGATGGAGTGCGCGCCCAGTCCACCCCAGCCTTTTTGGCCCTGCTGGCCCGCTTGCCCGTACTGCACGCCATCGACCAATGCCCCGTCGCCGTCATTGATCGCCATGCCAAGACCGAACTTGATCCCCGCAGTGAGCGGCGGCGTCAAATCGAGCGCCGAGGCGGGCAGCTTGATTTCGTAGTAAGTCTTCTTCTTGGCGCCATCGCGTTTGACGATCGCCTCAGTCCCGCCGGGACCAGCCTCGTGATGAACAACAACCGGATCGGCCAGGTTCGCGTCCGCGACAAAGAGGCCTTTGGCATCTTCGTAACCGCCAAGCGCATAGTTGTAGAGCGCGATTTGCTTGTCGCGGGCGGCATTGGCAATCATGAGCTGGACCGAATCGCCGTTCCAGGCGTTGCCGGAGATATTCTCGTGATAATCGTCGGTCACGACAAAACCGAAATACACATTATCCACGTCCCAGGCCACCTGAACCGCCGAGGTTTGATCGTCCGGCCCGCTCCAGGTCCCCCCCGAATACTCCTCAAACAGGACAAGCCTTCCGCTGGCGCCCGAGCCTTTGGGAATCGCAAATTTTGGATCGGCGAGCACGGGCACGCCGGCCCAGTCTGCAAAGTTGCCGTCGAGCGTAATCGGCTTGGTCACGCGCGTGGCGTCGTAGGTTTCTTTTCCGGGTTCGATGTCGTTGGCTCCGGTGGCGGACGGGCAAACGCAGAACGCGGATGCCAAGGTGAGGGGGAGGATGATTCTTTTGAACATATGATTTGATTAGTTGAGCACTTTATCGGTACGGAATGCTACTCTGCCGACCTCGCTTCGCCAGCACTTTTTCCAACTAAATTAGTTAGATCCGCTCAGAACTGTTTCATGACCGGGCCCAATGCGATCCGGAATCCCACGAAGTGAATCCCGTTCGATGGCGCCATCATGAACCGGTTGGCCGACCGCGCGAAATCGGCGTCGTGGTACCAACTGCCGCCCCGAAAAACCCGAAACTTGCCGTGCGCGGGGCCAAGCGGGTTGGTCACCGCATTCGTCGGATAATCTCCGAACCAATCCAGGCACCATTCCCATACGTTGCCATGCACATCGTGCAACCCCCAGGGATTCGGGCGTTTCTGGCCAACCGGATGCGTGGCGTTCTCGCTGTTTTCCGCGGTCCAGGCGTATGGGTCGGCCTCCTTGGCTGAGTCTCCGAAGCCGAAGAGGTTCGTGGTCCCGGCGCGGCAAGCGTATTCCCACTCTGCTTCCGACGGGAGCCGGTATTCGTAGCGGTCCGGCAGGCGTCCGGCGAGGCGCTCGCGCTTCGTCACCGCCGAACAATAGGCGAGCGCATCGACGTAGCTGACCTTTTCGACCGGGCGCTGCGGGTCGTCTTTGAAATGGCTGGGGTTTCGTCCCATGAGGGCCACGAATTCGTTTTGTGTGACCTCATATTTCCCAAGCCAAAAATCGCGAGTGATCGAGACAGGATAGTTGCCGCGCCTGAAAGTGCCGGCCTTGATCGGAACCATGTTGGTCAGTGGAACCAGTTCAACCTTCGCCGGCGTTGGGGCAGGCTGGCCTCCCGGCAAGGAAACAGGCCGGTCGCTGCAGCCGAATTGACAAAACGCAAAAAGAAGAAAGAACCCGCAAAGCCCGGAGCGCGGACAGCCATGTTCGCGCGAAACCGCCGAAAAGAAATCGTGGATATGGCTGCCCGCGTTCCTTTGCGGAAGTTCATGTTCATCGGAGGGTATCTCTACCTTTCGGGCCTGATTACGACCCTTGAACCAGGTAGGGCGAGTCCGTCCCGGCGAGCCGCTCGACGTGACTGGAACACGTCCGAGTCGGCTCGCCGGAGACAGGCTCGCGCTACCGTCAGCTTCTTGGGAAGCTTCCTTGGTCCGATTACCATGCACTCGGCCCTTGAACCTGAGACCGGGCGGACCGCAGCCTTCAGGCTGCTTCCGCGCACTCTCCGCAGTAGAGCGTTGAAGCGGCCTAAAGGCCACGGTTCGGAGGAACGGTTCATGGGAAGCTGGATCTTGGAATGGCGATATTTTCAGTTGCACGGGCTTGTTAATTTCGGCGGGATTCATTTTTCGAAATTCACCCGCAGTTCCAAGGTTTGGTCAGGCACAGGCACGGTCTGCTCCTTGCCGCCCGGCCATCGAATCCAAAGACTGACTGGCCGCCCCGCCAAACCAAGCACCTGAACAGCGCCGTCCTGCGACCAGTAGCCGGACCCGGCTTGCACCGTTCGGCACGGGCCGTTGCGGTCCCCGGCGTAGAGCAAGCGCATCTGCGCGCCGACCGCTTCCGGGTTGGAGGACGGTCCAGTGAGCACCACGCGAAGACCGCGCCGGGAAAGTCGGTTGAGATACAGCCTGATCGGTCCATTGCTTTGAGAAACCGCCAGGTCCACACGCCCATCGCGGTTGATGTCCGCGAGGGCCGCGCCGCGCTGTTCGCCCTCGATTTCGATCCCCGTAACGCTCGCGTCCATCGCGGTGAACGTCCCGTTTCCATTGCCGCGAAGCCACAAACCGCGCCCGCCGTCGTCGCGAGACAAGTCCGAGGCGCTCCCGAAGAAATTCTGGCTGAGGAACAAGTCCTCCATGCCGTCGCCGTCGAGATCCCCAACATTGACCGAAAAGACGGGAGCCCTCTGAGCCTCCCGAGGCAGCGTCATTCGCTCGAAGTGCGAACCGCGATTCAGCAGCACGACCGATTCGAAGTGCGCAGCCTCGACAGTTCTGGCTTTCGGGTAGCGCTCGCCTAGAATGTCCGGCACGGTGGCTTTTCCGTACGCTTGATGCGTCGCGAATCGAATCGGCAGATCGGGCCATCCCCGCGCCAGCCAGGTGCGATCGCGCACAGGAAACCACCGGAGCGCAGAGGGCGGAGTGCGGAGTGCGGAATTGGAGTCGGGCCACGCTTCGATCAGTTCGAGATTCCCGTCCGAGTTGGAATCCTCGTAAAAGATGCGCCGCGGGCCGGGGCGATGGAGTTCGTAAATTGAGTTGCGCCCCCAATTGCCTGCGGCGAGGTCCAATTTGCCATCGCCATCGAAATCGCCCGCCGTGATGCTCGTCCACCAGCCGGTGAGTTCGTGGAGCGTGGAGCGTGGAGCGTGGAGCGTTGGAGCTTCTCTCGCCGGCGTGATTGCCGGGTTCCAGTCGGTGAAGGTTCCTTTCTCGTTGAGGAAAACGCGCAAAGAACCCCATTCCAAGGCCAGCGCCAAATCGGGATCGCGGTCGCCATCCAGATCCGCAAACGTGGCGCCGCTGACCAGGCCGAGCGCTTCAAACGGTTCGCTCAGCGAACGGCTCGGCCGCAACTCTCCGTGTTCGTTCAGCCAGACGGCTGATGAGACCGGCTCCGGATACCGGCCCGGAAGAAATCGTCCCCCGACAAACAAGTCCAGATCGGCATCCCCGTCGATATCGGCCAGTGCAAGGGGACCGAGGCTCCCATCGCCAGCGGGCCAGCGTCGAGGTTCCGCCAGGTTTGTCAGGGAATACGCTCGAACGGCGCTTTCCGCCGACTGAGGTGCCCCGTAGTTCGATTCGGCCACGAGCAGAATTCTACTTCCCTTGCCGTCAGGCCAGCCCACCACCGCGCCGTGGTCTCCAGAAGCCGACGATGGACTTTCAAGCTTTTGAAATCCTTTGCCTTGTTTGTTTGCGAACACGGTCAGTTTGCCGCCCTTGGCTGGCGTGACGATCAAATCCTCCCAACTGTCGCCGTCGAGATCGAACCAGCACAAGCCCGGCCCTAATCGGCTCAAGCGCCGCGGCAAGAGCGGCTGGCGCGCCCAGTCATCGAACGCATCCTCCGTGTGGAGGTGGTTGAGCAGATGACTCATGTCCTCGAAGATGGTTCGCGGGTGTGGGGCAGGCTTTCCAGCCTGCCGGTTCTCCGGGCTTTCCTGCCCGGAGATTCCGGCGGCTGGAAAGCCGCCCGAACCCGCCGCCTGGAAAGGCGGCGCTACGACCGACCCGGCTTCGTCGATCTCATAGACACGATTTGCCTGAACTCCTTCCACCACGCTCCGCTTGCCGCTTCGCCAGATCACTTCGAGCCGCAAGGACGCTCCGTCCTTCGCCTCCGCTGCGAACACGCGCAGCGCTTGGTCTCCGGACATATAACGGCCCCCGCAAATCATCTCCTGGCTCTGCGGAACAGAGCCTCCTGTCAGACGGACACGCGCACCGATGCCCTGCGCATTCGGCGGCCGTCCCTTCAATCGGACCTGGACGCGGCCCGCCGGCGCGTCGTTGCGATACAGACTTGCCGCCGCGTTCAGATTGTTCACCACCACATCCAAATCACCGTCATTGTCCAGATCGCCCAACGCCATGCCGTACGAAATGCCGGGCTGATCGAAACCCCATTCCCTGTCCATCGGTTCCAACGTTCCGTCGCGGCGATTGCCAAAGGCCGCGTTACGGGTCGCGAACGCCGGATGAAACTGGCGCGACCGCTTGAGTTGTTCCTGGCTCATCCGGCGCTGATTGCGCAACTGATCGTGGCTGTCCTGATCCATCACATCGAAACTGAAGCCGTTCGTGACCAGCAAATCTTCATAGCCATCCAGATCGACATCGACAAACACCGGGCACCACGACCAATCCGTGGCCGCCACGCCGGCCATCAACGCCGCCTCCACGTACGACCCGTCCGGCTTGCCCAGGCCAAGCGTGTTCCGATTGTAGCGCGGCCGCGCATCGATTTGCTCGAGTTCCTGAGCGTCGGGAATGTCCCTGACGAGCTGGGTCATCCGCTTGCTGTGCTCGCGCGCCAACATATCAACGACAATGAAGTCGTCGATCCCATCGCGGTCGATGTCCGCGAAATCGATGCCCATCGAAGACCGGCTCGTGTGCCGAAGTTTCAGGGGATCTACCGCGCGAAAAGCGCCCTGGCCTGTGTTGATCCAGAAGCGATCCGGCGACGCATTGTCGTTGCACACGTAGAAATCGGGAGCGCCGTCCCCATTCACGTCTCGGAACATCACGGCCAATCCCCAATCCCGATACGGTGGAATCTCATTGCCCGCTTCGTTCAGGAACACGCCCGCCTCGAATTGGATCGCCATGAAGCGGCCCCGGCCGTCATTGCGATAAAGCCCGTGGACCTCCGGCAATTCGCGGACGCGTCCGTCGGGCAGCGCTTCGAATCGATCCTTCCACCGCGGCGAACTCGTCGGCTGGCCATTGACCCGTGTCACCATCCACTGGTCGCCCTTCCGAGCCATCGCAAACCGGGTCGTCGGATCGGCCAGATGCATCACGTCGATGTAATGCGCGCAGTAAAGATCCAGATCGCCGTCGCCGTCGATGTCGGCGAGCGCCAGGGAAGTCGCCGATGCGGTGCGCGACAGCCCCGAATCCCTGGCTTCCGTGAAGCGGCCTTTGCCGTCATTGAGAAAGAGCCGTGTTCCCGCCGCGATGCCATTCACAAGAAGGTCCAAATCCTCGTCGCCATCAAGGTCTGCGAAGGTAGTCCCGGTGGAGAGTTGTTCCCCGCAGGCGGCATCACCCGGATTGATTTCCTCAAAGCGCCAGCCACCGAGATTGCGATAAAGCCGATTCGGGCCCTGCAAACTGCACAGGTAAAGATCCGCCAGGCCATCGCCATCGATGTCACCAATCGCAAGACCCGCTCCGTTGTGCGCCACGGCGTTGGTCAGGAAGGCGTCGCCCTGCAGGGCGTTCGTAAACCAGACTCCGGTGGCTTTGGGTTGCATGAGAACAAAGCCGACTTTTCCATTCGGATCGGGGCGCACCTCCGCACTTTGGAATCCCGGGCCTTTCGTCCAGGACAAAGCAGGAGCGCTCCGCACGCAGAGACTTTGAAAGAGGACGAGGATGCTGAGAACGCAACAAGCCCGATTCACCGGTTGAGCAAAGACGGAGCTTCTCGCGGTGTCAATTCTTTGAAGTCTGGTTCTTGGCCGCGCCCGTGGCCGCAACGTGCCCTTGATCTCCGCCAGGATCCTGGAAGCATGAAGGTTTACCGCGCGAACTTCGCCTGGATTGATCCCGGGGATTTGCGCAGCCGTCGCCAAGTCCGACAACGCCGCCTGCAACTCGGCGCTGAACTGAGGCGCTTCCGGCTAAGAACGTGTTTTGAAAATGGGTGGAACGGGCTACCAGCCCGTTTTCGGCGGCGACTTGCCGCCGAACATTGCGGCAGGCTGGTAGCCTGCCGCAACAGGCCAGTGGCCTGTTCCACCCAAAAGGCATTCTAAAAACGTGCTCTAAACCGCCCAACCGACGCGGTACGGCGGATTGATCAATTCGTTCGCCGCTTCCGAGTTGGTGAAGCGCAGATTGGCGCCGTCCCAGAGCAACTTCCCTTTCGTGCGGATCGCGATGTTGCCCAGCAAAACCACTTCTGCCAGATGCGCGGCGTGGTCCACAAAGTTCGAGCCGGCCGGCGTCCCGCCTTTGCACGCCTGGAGCCATTCGACGTAATGGCCGGGCGAACGTGCCAAGACGCGCGCCGGCGCGCCGATCTCTCGCGCCTTGCTCGCCGGAATGATTTGGTGGCCGTACATTTTGCCCTTGTCGCCGACGATCAACAGCCAGTCGCCTTCGGCAAACTTCTCGCTCGGCTCGAATTCCTCCGGACACGGCGGCTTGAGACCGCCGTCCCACCATGTCATCGTCACTGCCTGGCGATCTCCCGCAGCCGGGAAGAACCATCGCGTGATCGACGAAAGCGGCGCGGTCTCGTTCGCGATCTCGGGCGGGCATTGATGATTCGACGATGAGGCCTCAACCCAGGCCGGATGCCCGAGCTTCAACGCTTTGAACACCGCCGAAAACTGATGGCACCCGATGTCGCCCAAAACCCCCGTCCCGAAATCCCACCACCCGCGCCACGCGAACGGATGATACGACGGATGATACGGCCGCTCCGGCGCCGGTCCCAGCCACAAGTCCCAGTTCAAATGCGCCGGCACCGGCGGCGTCTCGTTCGGCCGCCGGATTCCCCGCGGCGAGATGGGCGGAAAGCGGTTGGACCCGCCATGAACTTCGCGCACCGCGCCGATCGCTCCCGACCCGATCGTCTCACCGAGCAACCGGGCGGACTCGCTGGCCTGCCCTTGATTACCCATTTGCGTCGCCACCTTCGATTCCTTCGCGACCTTCGCCATCAACCGCGCCTCGAAGACCGAGTGCGTGAGGGGCTTTTGACAGTGCACGTGTTTCCCCATTTTCATGGCCAGGATGCTCACGACGGCATGCGTGTGATCCGGCGTGGCGACCACGACCGCGTCGATGTCCTTCTGCGTCTCCAGCATTTTCCGGAAGTCAGCGTGAAGTTTGGCTTTGGGATAATTCTTGGCGTTGCGAGCGAGCGCGTTCGCGTCCACGTCGCATAACGCGACAATGTTTTCGCCGGCGACACTGCGGATATCGCCGGAACCCATGCCGCCGACGCCGACGCCCGCGATGTTGAGTTTCTCGCTCGGCGGCGTCTGGCCTTGCCCGCCCAGGACATGCCGAGGGACAAGAGTGAAAGCGGCCGCAGCGGCGCCGGTCTTAAGGGCTTCGCGCCGGGTGATTTGATGAAGGATGGATTTCATAAGGAGTCGTTTTCTCTGTACGCCCTATCAGACCCGCGCGACTTGATTCACGTCAAGGCCAGACAGGCATCTCGATGGCGTCTCGACGTAGCGCGGGCTTTCGAGCCTGCGGGTTCACGGAGCTTTCGAGCTCCGTTTCCGGATCTGCGAGGCTGGGGACTCGAAAGTCCCCGCGACCGGCAGGCTGGAAAGCCGGCTGGAAAGCCTGCCCGACCTGGAACAGCTCTCCGGTAGGGCGAGTCCGTCCCGGCGAGCCGCGCGCTTGGAACACGTCCGACTCGGCTCGCTGGGGACAGGCTCGCCCTACCATCTGAATGGGACGAAATCAGGCGGTTCATTTGCCGGACTGACTGGGGAGCCAAGGGAGACGCGCCGGATTGCCGATTGCTTCGAGTGCTTGGCCCGCGTATGCTTCAGACAGTTCAACCGAAAGGCATCCTATGCCGAGCGACGCTTGTCCCCATTGCGCTGGCCAGCCCTTGACCCGCCGCGAGATGTTGGTTCGCTGCGCAAACGGATTCGGCGCCGTCGCGTTGCTGGCGCAAATGGCCGAGCGCTCTCTCGGCGACGGGTCCTCCGCTTCGCACTCGCTGGCTCGCCGGATGGGACATCATCGGGCCAAAGCCCGAAGCGTGATTTTCCTCTACATGGATGGCGGGCCGTCGCAGGTGGACACGTTCGATCCGAAGCCCTCGCGCTCATGGACGAGCGCAGCATTCGCGCCGTCCCGGTTCTGAACGAGGATCGCACCTGCCGCGGCCTGGTCTCGCTTTTCAAGATGGGGAAATTCTTCTTCCCGACTCCCAACCGCCTGATCGATTCGAGACCAATCTGCGCGTCGGTTCGGAACCTGGCGCGGACCTTGAACGGACAGATCGTTCAGGCGCGAGAACCCGATCGCGAAGAGGAACTCGTGCTTATGATCGGCGCCATGAGCGTCGAATCGTTCGAGCAACGCCTCGCCAAATTCCCGCCCGAAAAAATTGTCGTCGTGGCCGGGGACCGCGCCGACATCCAGAGCGTGGCCATTCGCGAGCGCGTCCGGGTGATTGTGATCACGGGCGGGCTTCTCGCGGCGGACTCCGTCATCGCAGAGGCGCGCCAAAACGGCGTCAGCGTGATTCTGTCGCCTCATGATTCGGCGACGACGGCGATGCTGTCCCGCGCGTCGATCACGGTGCCCCACGTGATTCACGAGGAGTTCCTGGTGTTTCGGGAGGACGAATCGCTGGAGCACGCCCGCCCCATCGCGATCGAGTAGAATTTCCATGCCTTCCCGGTGCTGGACGCGAACAAGCGAACGGTCGGCATCCTGACCAAGTCCGACTTTTTGAAAAAGGTGGAACGGCAGCTCATTTTGGTGGATCACAATGAATTGTCGCAAGCCGTGCAAGGCGCGGATCAGGTCGAGATTCTGGAAGTGGTGGATCATCACCGCATCGGCCTGGCCACGAGCCAGCCGATTCTCTTTCGCAACGAGCCGGTCGGTTCGACGAGCACGATCGTGGCGAATTGCTTCCTGCAGCACGGCTTCGAAATCCCGACGAACATCGCCGGGCTGCTCCTGGCGGCGCTGGAAATCCATCGCCGGAGCCAGGGCTGCTTTTTCTCCGGGGTGTTGGTGACGGACGTGGTGAGCCAATCGTCCTTGCTTCTGATCGCGGCTCCGGACGCTTTGCGGCGGCGGATCGATTATCCGGAGGCGCAGCCCGGCGTCTATGAGCTCGCCGGAATCGTCTCGCGCAAAAAGCAGTTGCTGCCTTACCTCATCCACATCTTGAGACAGATCGCTATCCAGCGTTGAAGCAGCCGCCGTTTGATGGTTCACTCCGCGCATGGCGCTGCCTTATCAAGTGGCCACGCTGCTTTATTGTTTCAACGAGCGGGACGAAGTCCTGCTCCTGGAACGCAGCCAGGAACCGAATCGCGGGCTCTGGAGTCCCTGCGGCGGAAAACTGCACACCGAACTCGGCGAGTCGCCCTATGCATGCGCTTGCCGCGAAGCGCAGGAAGAAATGGGTTTGAATCTTCAGCCGCCGGATTTGCACCTGACCGGCCTGATCAGCGAACACGGCTACGCAGGGCAGGCGCACTGGCTCATGTTCTTGTTCGAGGTGAAACCGCGCCTCAACGCGCTCCCGCCCGGCAACCGCGAAGGCGTTTTCCGATTCTTCCCCGCCCACGATCTGGAGACGCTGAAGCTGCCGCAGACCGACCGCGAGCAAATCTGGCCGCTGTTCTGGCGCTGCCGGGGCGGGTTTTTCGCCGCGCATTGCCATGGTCATCCGGACGGGCGGAACGAGTGGACTCTGGAGGAAACGCTTCCGCGCCGAATTTGAAATTTGAAATTTGAAATCGCAAACCCCATGGACGCTCCGATCATCGACCTGCAAAGCGATCACTACTTTATGGGGGAAGCGTTGCGGCAAGCGGCCCGCGCCTATGAAGCGGAAGAAGTGCCGGTCGGCGCGGTGATCGTCCGGGAAGGCCGCGTGATCGCTCGCGCCAGCAACCAGGTCGAATTGCTCAAGGACGCCACCGCGCACGCGGAGATGCTGGCCATCACTCAGGCCGAGGAAGCGGTGGGCGATTGGCGATTGAACGGCTGCACGCTTTATGTGACCAAGGAGCCTTGCCCGATGTGCGCCGGAGCGGTGGTTCACGCGCGTTTGGATCGCGTGGTCTTCGGGGCCATCGATCTTAAGGCGGGCGCCGCCGGGAGCGTGTTGAATCTGCTGCAATTCCCTTCTTTGAACCACCGGTGTGAGGTGACCCCCGGCGTGCGAGAAGCCGAGTGCCGGTCATTGCTCCAGAATTTCTTCGCCGAGCAGCGGACGAAGCCCGCGGACCGCCGCGACCGCCAGGATTGATGGTTCGCAGTGGTTCTTCGCTATTCTCAGTGGTGGCAGCGTCGTAGATTTCGAACGTCCCCATCTCCAAACAAACCAGGAAGTTGGCCACTGGAATCAGCGAGCAGGGCTCTCCACCGAACGTCAAACCGCGCAAGTACAACTTTGAACTCGCCTCTCAGGCCTCAACTCACCGCGATGAGCGATATCTTTTCGTTCCTCTCATTCCTCCCAACGCCCTGCGCTCTAGGATCGAGGCGCGTTTTGCCATCGACGAGAAAAAGGTAGCGATGATGCCCGTGCGTCAGGGCCACCTGAATCATCCACGCGCCGTCGGGTTGGCGTTTCATGGGGTGCGCGTCCGGGAGCCATTCATTGAAGTCGCCGATCACCGAGACATGTTTTGCTTCGGGCGCGTAATAAACAAAATTGACCGGGATCGCGAAATTTTTGGCGGAATACCGAGGGGAGGAACCGGCGGC